>CAIZGQ010000628.1 GCA_903932565.1 uncultured Hyphomicrobiales bacterium | reverse complement strand
GCGGCAGCCTGATCTTCGAGGTAAGCTTCGGCAATGGCATTGGCGATCTGTGCAGATTTTTCGGGTGTTCCGGCTGCAACGGTGAGCTCAATCACAAAAACTTTGTCGGCACGTTTGACGGTCACGCGCTTTTTGAGATTCGTCAGCGTTTTGACGCTGGCATTTGCGGCGCCGTCGCTTCGAGACAGCAGGCGCGACAGAAAACTGTCCCCGTTGAATTCCGGATCGCTTTCAAGATGAGTTGCGGCAATCGCGCGCGAGAGCACGCCGGATGATTGAATGACGCGGACCTGGCTTTCAACCTGCGCGATGCCGCCATCGGGTGCCACGGATGAGGGGTTCACGTCCTTGGTGAGAACCTGCAACTCGCGCGGATCCACAAGGATCTCGGCCGAGGCATTGTAAAGCTTCTGCGCCAGCAGGCAGTAGGCGTAAGTTGCAAGCAGGGCCGCAAGGGTCGCCAGAAAAATCCATTTCCGGCCCTTCCAGACGATCTGAAACACGTCGTTGAAGGATTGCTCATCGTCGTGCAGGGCGCTGGATTTTACCGCAGTACCATACATTCTGGAATCGGCGTCCGACTCCAGCTGCGGATCGAAATCCCAGCGGCTGCGCTCCGCAATTCTCAACCCAAACCCCTGGCGTGGCTTCATTCCGGCATTACGACCGGTCCCTGTTTACGTTTCCCATGCAAATCCTAACAATTCATTCACCATGATCAGAGATAGTCAGGGCAGCACAGTGTGCGCAGCATCGGGATTTAGTAGGCTCAAGCATGCATGTTCAACTGCGCCTTGATGGCAGGCACCCTCGGCGCTGGCATAGCGACCTCTTGCGCGACCTGTCTGCGCTGCCGGGATTTGACATCAGTGTCGATGCGTCCCTCGGTCCTGAGCCTTGGCCGGCCGGGGCCAGCCTGTTGTTCGACTTCGAGACCTTGCTGAACGGCATTGCGGCCAAGCATTCCGCGGTCGTTCCGTTGACAAACATGGCGCCATTTCAAAACGCGCCCCCCGGCACTCCAGATCTCATCCTGGATCTCTGCGGCGATGTTCAAGCTGATTCTGGTGCGCGCGTTTGGCAATTGCAGTTCTCGGGGACGCCGGGTGAGAGCGCCCTGCTGGGCTGCCTGCTGGACGGCAATTTCCCGCTCGTTGCGATCATGGAAAAGAACCGCACGATCCACGCCGGGCGGCCTGGATCGGAACGCGGCGATGTCATTCTGATCAGTTTTGACGACGTGTTGGGACGCGCGCGCTTGCTCATTCTGACGGCTATCGCGTTGGAAGGATCGGGTGTTGACCGCCCCATGCCGACGGCAAATGACGCGCTGGTTCAATCCGCACTCCTGCCACTGCGCCTTGCGCGTGCTGGTGGACGTGAGTTGGCACGTAAGTTGGCTCGCTATCTGTACCGGATGTGTTTCCGGACACCCCAGTGGCGCACCGGTTGGCGCACGCTGAATGGTCCTGACCTGTATGATTTGCGCGCCCATCCCGATGGCGGATGGCATGACATTCCTGATGATGGCAGCCGCTTTTACGCCGATCCCTTCGCGATCGAACATCAGGGCAAGGTATTCTTGTTTGTTGAGGACTTTCCGCACAAAACGCAGAAGGGCCTGATCTCAGCCGTTGAGATGGGGCCGCAAGGTCCCATTGGCGCGCCTCAGCCGGTCCTGGAAGCTGGATGCCATCTCTCGTATCCCTTTGTGTTCGAGGCGGATGGGCAGATGTGGATGATTCCCGAAACGTCGGGCGCTCGGACGATTGAACTCTACCGGGCAACGCAGTTTCCCGCCGGATGGGTGCGCGAATCTATTCTTGTCTCTGATCTTGTCGCGGGTGACGCAACGCTGTGCCAGCACGATGGGCTATGGTGGATGTTTGCCACCGTCCAGGACGATGGCGGCGCATTTTCGGATGCGCTTTATCTTTGGTCAGCCTCCGATTTCCGCGGTCCGTGGACGCAGCATCCACGAAACCCCGTTCTTGTTGATATTGCATCGGCACGACCAGCCGGGCAGATCGTCAACAGAGGCGGCCAGATGCTCCGTCCGGTTCAAGATTCCCGCAAAGGTTATGGAACAGCGCTCGGGATTGCTCGGATCACACAGCTCGATCACGAGGGTTATGCGCAGGTCGTCGAGACACAGATTGTGCCCGGCTCGAAATGGCCGGGTCGCCGCCTTCACACGCTCAACAGTGCCGGTGGCTTTGAGTTTATCGATGGCGAAGGCCGAGCCCGCCGCTGGTAATATTGTCTGCACAAACCTTAGCTTGAGCTTAGGCGAATGATGATCTGACGCCAAGAGAGTCGCTTGGTGCCAGTCGCTTGGTGACTGGTGCGCAAACCGAAAAGATATGCTTGATTGAAAGCGTATTTTTATCGAGGGCCACATGCGCTGCCTGATTGTCTCTGATTTGCATTATGCATTGCCGCAATTTGATTGGCTGCTTCAGGCAGCGCCGCGCTACGATCTCGTGGTTCTGGCAGGCGACGCGCTGGACGTCGGCTCGCTTGTTGATTTTCGGGCCCAGACACTTGTGGTGCGCAAATATCTACAACGCATCTCCTCGCTCACGCGCCTGCTGGTGTGCTCAGGAAATCACGACCTTGATGCGCAAAGCGAGACGGGTGAAAAAATCGCACGCTGGATTGAGGACGTGCGCAGATTGGGCATCGCGTGCGATGGCGACAGCGTCTTGATCGGCGACACGCTTTTTACAATTTGTCCCTGGTGGGATGGCCCAAAAGTTCGCGATCAATTGCTGGTTCAACTAGAAGCAGATTCAAAAAAGCGTGATGGCAAGCGTTGGGTTTGGATTCATCATGCCCCGCCGCGCGGCAGTGCGATTTCATGGTCCGGCAGTCGAACAATGGGCGATGCCGACGTCGATCAATGGATCAGGACCTACAAACCTGACCTCGTTTTTGCTGGACACATTCACCAATCACCCTTTGTCAAAGACGGATCATGGGTCGACAGGGTTGCATCCACGTGGGTCTTCAACACCGGCCATCAGTTCGGTGCGCCCCCGGCCCACATTGTTATGAACACCAAGGAAGACGAGGCCATCTGGATTTCAGCGATGGGCGTTCAATCGGTGAAACTGCAGCAGCCGCTGGAGCGGCCCGTTCAGGACCTCCACGAAATGCCGATCTGGTTTGATGCGCCGGCCGCGTAACGAGAGACGGCGGATTGAACAAACACCTCAGCTGCGACCAGGATCGCGATTCGAGCCGCGATGAAAGTCCCGTTCCTGCTGGTGAAGGAGCGCATCAAGGACTTCACTCACCATTTCAAGATGCGTCCCGTGATCTTCAAACTGACGCTTGAGATCGACGAGGTATGTCGTCGCCGCATTGAGACGATTGGCAAGCAGCCGCGATATGAGCCAGGCGAGCGCCGGGTGTGTTCGGAAGAATGTATCCGCGTCTGGGATCACATGGACGGACGCGGGACCCGACGCCCGAACCGTTGCCGTATGGGGTGCAGCGAGCAGGATCGACATTTCACCTACGATGGACCCGGGCTCGGTCAGGAGAGCCACCTGGGTCCCGTCCCGCGACACCTCGAGTGTGCCGCTTGCCAACACATAAGCGCGGCCCGTTGTCTGGCCTTCCTCAAGAAGGATTGTCCCATCTGTCAAATGCTGCAGGGGAACGTCGGTGCACTGGTCAAGGATTGCACGCATCAGGTGGCCTCCCGATCTAGGATGCGTCCGGGCTGGCAAATCTCACGCCACGGCACTGGACTTCAAGACGAAGCTTTCTTGCTCCAGCGACCATCCTCCCCCTGCTGCCAGTAAGACAGCGTGTGGCCCGCGTCACGCAACTGCTTCCAACTCGCGCGCGCATTGGAAAGCTGTTCGTCATCGTTGCCATCAAAGATGACCATCACGCGTTCGTAAGCTTGATCCTGCGCGGCTGCGAAAGGATCAACGCCATCGGTCAACACACGCAAGCTGGCTGCGTTGGGATTGTCGCTGGTCTTTGTCAGCCAGATCGGCTGCAGTTGCGCATCGCCTTCGGCATCTGTTCCATGGGCCAGAAAGCTCTCGGGCGAATAGGTCCAAAGCGCCTTATCCAACGACTTGATCTGGTCGTCGCTGGCAGCTTGAACCACAGCCCGCCATTTGCGTGCCAGCGACCGTTCCAGAAGGACGGGGAGAACCTGATCCAGCGTCTGGCGCTGCAGGTGGTAGAACCAAACCTCCGGGCCCGTAGCCTGCGCGGGATCAGCCATAAGGTGCGTCAGTCCCCGGCAATAATGAAGGCCCGGTCGGTTGGCGTGTAGATCATGCCCAAATCTGCACCACCCTCGTGGTATTCGGTTTTCCCGGCAGAATAGACGTCCCCGCGCTCAATCGAGGCCTGCAAATATTCGCCAGCTTCCTGGTTGAGCGTCTTGACGGCTGCCTCTACGCGCGGCGGTTGCCAGCTGAGCGCGGCCGCTGTCGCAATTCGCTGCACGCGGGCAAATTGCTGCAGCAGCTTGTCGTCGGCGGGCATCGCGACCTTTGCTTCAAAGCGCACAAGACGGCCAGCCCGACAGCGCAACGATCCATCGAGCTTGTACTTGGTCACAAGATCAAGAAGTTCGTCGTCATTGCCAAAAAAGCGCGTGACAACGAGCGGACGAATGAATTCGATCTGCAAATCGGACGACTTGAGCAAAGCCGATTTGAAAGCTTCGCAATTGACCGTGGCGGCCGTTGCAGGCGCGGCCGCAACGAGAAGGGACGCGACGAGACCCGCTCCAATTCCCCTCACCATGGTTTGAACGTTGAGCATGGGTTTGGACATCACGGATTGCATGGGCGCCCCAGTCGTTTCACGCCTCAGCTTCGTAATGATCCGCAACCAGTCTGTCGAGCAGCCGGACGCCCCAACCTGACGCCCAGCTTTGATTGATGTCTGTTTGCGGCGAACCCATGCCGGTTCCGGCGATATCAAGATGCGCCCAGGCAACATCATTGACAAAACGCTGCAGGAACTGTGCGGCCGTGATCGAGCCAGCGAAGCGGCCGCCGACGTTTTTAATGTCAGCAAATTTGGACTCAATCAGCTTGTCGTAGGCCGGACCTAGCGGCATGCGCCAGACCTTTTCGCCCGTCACAAGACCCGCCTCGGTCAGCTCAGCGGCCAGCTTGTCGTTGTTGGAAAACAGCCCAGCGTGTTCGCTGCCAAGCGCCACGAGGATTGCACCCGTCAGGGTCGCCAGATCAATCATGAATTTGGGCTTGAACCGATCCTGCACATACCAAAGCACGTCCGCCAAAACGAGGCGCCCTTCCGCGTCCGTGTTGATCACTTCAACTGTCGTGCCCGACAGCGCCTTGACGATATCGCCAGGGCGCTGCGCATTCCCGTCCGCCATGTTCTCAACCAGGCCAATCGCGCCGACCACGTTGACCTTTGCCTTGCGAGCAGCCAATGCGTGCATCAGACCAACGACACAGGCAGCCCCCGCCATGTCCCCCTTCATATCCTCCATGCCCCCCGCGGGCTTGATGGATATGCCGCCCGTATCAAAGCAAACGCCCTTGCCGATAAACGCCACGGGTGCTGCGTCGGCAGCGCCCTTGGGCGCGCCATTCCAGCGCATGATCACGACACGGCTCTCACGACGCGAGCCCTGCCCGACGCCCAGAAGCGTGCGCATGCCGATGGCTTCGAGCTGCGCCATATCAAGAATTTCAACTTCAACGCCAACCGATTGAAGCGCCTTCGTCCGCTCGGCGAACTCAACCGGGAACAGCACGTTGGCCGGCTCATTGACGAGATCGCGCGCAAAGGAAATGCCGTCTGCAAGCCCATCTCTTGCCACCAGCGCGCTCCGGGCCGCCTCAGGCTCGGACACTGCAATGGTCACCTGTGGCGTCGCGTCCTTCTCATCATCATCGGCCTTCTTGGCCTTGTAGAGATCGAACTTGTAGGCGCGAAGCTTGAGGCCTAGCGCAAAATCTGCCGCCGCAGCAGCCATATCTGCCGGTTTTTCTGGAAAGTCGAACGCGATCGTGACCCGATCGCTGGCTTTCGTTTTGCCCATCACTGCCCCACCCAGCAGTGTGTATTCATTGGTGGGTGATTGTGGCTCGGCCTTCTTCTTGGGTGCCGTGCCGACGATCAACAAACGGGAGAAATGCGTGCCGATTGGCGCCAGCAATTCGACGGAGGAGCCAGAGTGGCCCTTGAATTTTGCGATGCTGGCCGCCTTGTGAACCTGCTCGGCCGCGGACCCCAGCAGCGCCGACGTTGCGGGCGAGAACGCACCCTCTGCCCCGGCAAACACAACCAGCGTGCCAGGATCAGTCTGGCTCGCAAGATGATCGATCTCTGACAATGCGGCGAAGGTGACGGTCACGCGGTCGGCCATGTTAAGGTTCAACTCCGGTCAATTTTTTTCAAACGCCCGATTTGGATAAAACGCGAGGCGCATGACGTGCAAACAGGGATCGACCCCAGCGAGCACGCAGTCAAGAATCAATATGCGCTGAGATACCGGACGCGACAACATGGATGCCCGAGAACCTGCGTGTGACCACGAATTTGCCGCGATGGCGACGTGATCGACCCGCAAAAGGACGGCCATTGGGTGGCGAGGTGGCACAATGCGTGGCCGCCTTGCCACGCGGCCTGGGTTTCTGGTGGCGTTTGTCCGCAAGGGTGCCGGTTGGCGATGGACCAACCTTGCACTGCAGCACGGCAGCATTTAGCGGTGGTTGAAGTGGATGCGATTGACGCCAGAGCGTCGACGCGGGGCGAGACAGAGTGGTGGTTCAACGCATGTCGATTGTGGAAGGCTATATCTTCCGCACCTGCCTCACCGCGTTCCTGGGGG
>CAIZGQ010000627.1 GCA_903932565.1 uncultured Hyphomicrobiales bacterium | reverse complement strand
GGAAGCCGCTCAGCCGGCACCGCAACGGACTCAATCTCCTGGCGCAGTGCCTCCTCCTGTCGCTCCAGGTCGGCGAGCTTGCTCTGGATCGTCGTGGACTTCAGGCCGTTCGCCACGGCATCCACAAGCTTGTCCAACTTCAGCCTGATGGCTGCCAGCTCACGCTCCCGGCCGCCTTTCCCGCGCGCCTTTTCAGCTTCCCCACGACGGCACTCCATGGCGAAGGCCTCGGCAAATTCCTGGAACATTTCCGGATCCATCAACCGGTTGCAAAGACCGTCAGTGACCATCCCCTCCACGACCGATCGCTTGATGCTCTTCCGATTGAGACACGTGCCCTGGCGCTGTGATGCTGTGCAGGCAAGATAGTCCTTCCCGACATTGCCAAGCGTGCCACCGCAGCAGCCGCAGAACATCTTTCCGGTCAGAAGATGTTTTGGCCGGCGCTTGTCCCAAAACTTTGTTCGTCCCGGTTTGTCGGCCCCGTATTTGGCGCGGATCGTCCCCAATCGCTGCTGAACGTCAAACCAAAGTCCGTCGTCGATGATGCGCAATTCTGGCACCTGCTTGGTAATCCGCTGGTCAGTGGCGTTCATGCGCGACACACGCCGGCCATTGTCCGGATCCTTCACGTAACGCATCCGGTTCCAGACCAAGTTTCCGATATACAATTCATTGCGCAGAATACCGGTTCCTCGTTCGGCGTGGCCACGGATGGCGAGATCAAGACCGATCGTGACAATATTGAGATGAGTTTCTGGGCGGCTCCCCTCATGTGTGGTTCTCAACAACCACCACTTTAGGCACTCCGATGCCGGGGGTGGGGGCCGTCCACCCCATCAAGATGTTTGAGCGGTGAAGCGGGCAGCCACCAATCCCAGGTGATGCCCGCTTTGCGCTAACCGGGTGGTCTGGTTCCGGATACCCGGATGGAAAAGCGGACATTCAGCTCATGGTCCTCCTCGAACGAATGGGTCTTCAGATCATACCCTCCGCCATAGGTAATTTCCGTGCCTGCCATAATTCAATATAAATACACATATATATCTGGCGAGAGGTTCACCTTCGCAATGAAATCAATACCCCAAGAAAAATATCTACAATTCAATGGAGATGACGATGGGACGTTCAATACTGCTGCTTTTTCTTGGCGTGCCGATTCCTGTTATTATTTTGCTTGCGTTGTTTTGGCATTAAGCGGCGAGGATCAAAATGATGCGTGACAGAATACTTTCTGGCGGTCTGGATGAAATGGCAGAGTCGGGATCAGTAATCGACTCTTGTGGCTCGGGTGTCGCGTGGCCGGCCGTTATTGGTGGTGCCCTCGCTGCGACCAGTCTGGCGTCGTTATTGTTCGTGCTGGGCACAGGCTTAGGTCTGGCCTCAGTCTCGCCTTGGCCGCACACTGGCGCATCCGCGACAACGGTGACCGTCATGACCGGAGTGTGGCTCATCGTCTTGCATTGGTTGACATCCGGAGTAGGCGGATACCTGACCGGGAGACTTCGGATAAAATGGACCGGCTTGCACACACATGAAGTGTTCTTTCGCGACACCGCGAATGGCTTTTTGTCCTGGGCAGTGGCATCCCTTATCGGTGCGGCTCTTGTTGCCAGTACGACAGCTTTCGTCATCAGCGGGACTGCTGCTGTCGCAAACGGGCCGGCGACTTCTGCTCCAAGCGCCTATTTGGTCGATCGTCTGTTCCGGACGGATCATCAGACGCCGTCTGACACCATAGCTGGCGACAAAGCCCAAACTAGGCAGATTGTCCTTAACGGCTTGATGGCCGGCGAAATTCCCGCCACGGACAAAGTGTACCTTGCTCGGCTTGTGTCGACGCAAACCGGCATCACGCAAGACCAAGCGGGACAACGTGTGGACCAAATGATCGCTGACGAAAAAGTGGCGGAGAGTAAAGTTCAGCAAGTTGCAGACGCCGCGCGTAAGACTGGTGCAACTCTGGCGATATTTACCGGATTGGCGATGCTGATAGGTGCGTTCATAGCGTGCGTTTCAGCAGCAATAGGCGGGCAGCAACGCGATACTTATTAACTTTGGAGGCGCACATGAATGATGTTTTATCTGATCACCTCAAGTCTCTCCATACAGCAGCCATTGACGCCCGGAATGGCTACAGGGAGGCACTGGATGACGCGGGTGGCAAGCGCATGACTCCGCTTTTCAAGGAGATGATAGCTCTGCATTCCGCACACGCGGATGAGCTTAGAAGCGAATTGCAAAAGTTGGGCGAAGAAGCCGACCAATCTGGCTCGTTTATGACGAATGTTCACCGGACGATCGTAAGTATCCGTGCGCTGTTCAACGGCCTTGATGACAGTGTGTTGCCAGGCCTAATCGACGGCGAGGAGCGCAACGTGTCTCACTACAACGATGTGTTGAACGCGCCAAGTGCTTCTGGTGACGTGAAGAAGCTCTTGGTTGCCGAGCGGGGCGGCATTGAGGCGGCTATTTCAAGGATGCACGCAGCGGATAAATAGCCGACTGATAAGTCGATGAAAATATTGCAACTGCCCAGAGATACCGTTGCGGCATTTATCTAGAATAATGCAGTCAGTCATGGTGCTGCTCTCGCATTTTATACAGTAATATCGACTGCGCCGGTGCTAGTGACTGTCGTCGCCATCGCAGCAGTGATATACAGGGCAATCTGGTTCTCGACATCCGGCCGGCACGGCCGGTGATGTCGGGCAGCGTGCTGTCGCATAAGGTGGATTTGGAAGATGTGGCAGGCTTTATCGGCTCTCAGCCGGGCAGGGACAACACGCCGGGCCAAACGGCTGCCCAACAGCAAGCCGTGGCCAAGGCTGAGGCGAGCACCCAGCTCATTTCGAATTTGCCGATGGATATTCCCAAAATCCACTCAGCTGATTTCCATATGACTTATCGCGGCGAGACGATCATTGGAAAGTCAGTACCGTTCGATTCGCTGGCGGCAAGGATCGATATTGAGGAAGCCCACATCCAGGTGACGGATCTTCGCGTCGGTATCGGGCGAGGCCGTCTTTTAGGCCAGATTGACATGACACCAATGACGGAAGGCAGTGCTGAAAACTTCCGCACAGTGGCCGTACTCCGGGTGCAAAATATCGATGTTGGACACATGCTGAGCAAAACTGATTTGATACGCGGCACCGGCACACTTGGCGGCCAGATCAATCTTCAATCGAAGGGCAAGTCTCTCGCTGAAATTCTTACGCGGGGTGACGGGCATGTGGCGCTGTTTATGTCAGGCGGCAATGTGAGCAGTGTGGTGATCGACCTGTCCGGCCTGCATCTCGGCGAGGCCGTGCTCTCCGCATTGGGCATCCCCGATCGGATGCCAGTGAACTGCCTGATCGCTGACATGTCGTTGGCCAATGGCGTGCTGCAGTCTCAGACCGTTCTGCTCGACACCGATACGAACCGCGTAACGCTGGATGGCAGCATCGATTTGCGCAGCGAGATGATCAACGCGCGTCTGCGCACGCAAGCCAAGCACTTCACCATCGCCACCCTGGCCGCGCCATTTACGGTCACCGGACGCCTGAAAAGCCCAAACGTTGCCCCGGAGATTGCAGAACTTGGTGCTCGCAGTGCTGGGGCGGTGGGCCTTGGTCTGCTGTTCCCACCGGCAGCGCTCCTGGCCACCATTCAGTTGGGGATTGGGGATGACAATGCTTGTGTAACTCTTGTCAAACACGGACAGGCCCGGGCCAAATAATACCGGTCCCATTAATTTACATCAATCTCATTTTGAAAAACATAATTTGTTTGGCTTCAGAAAATTCCAGGCTGCGGTATATGTTGCTCCAGTTGCAAAATGGAATGCTGCTGATCTTGTGGCTGCTCCCGGCATCTTCTGATTTCTGGCTGAATTCCGGCACGGGGATCACGGAGATCATCTTGCCCGTCAATCGTGGCGTCCGCATCGTCCGCCTTATGGAGGGCGGACGATGCTCAAAATCAGAGCAGCTTCAGGTTTGTTTTATGTCCTGATATCAAAACGATCTAGCATCATGACCTTATCCCAAACTGTGACGAAGTCTTGGATGAACCGGGGCTGTCCATCACGGCTTGCATAAACCTCTGCGACGGCACGAAGTTGGCTGTTCGATCCAAAGATGAGGTCACTTCGTGTCGCGGTGAATCGCTGTTCGCCCGTCGTTCTATCGTCAACAGCAAACGTCATTCCCTTCTCATCCATCTTCTTCCATTCATAATCCATGCTGGTCAGCACCGTGAAGAAGTCGGTGGTCAGCACACCAACCTTATCGGTGAATATGCCATGTGCAGACTCGTCGAAATTCGCACCCATGGCCCTCAGCCCACCAACCAGCGCGACCCATTCGGGAGCAGTGAGAGCAAGCAACTGCGCCTTGTCGAGGAAGAGTTCCTCGGGTGCGACATGCTGACCAATCTCGGCGAACTGGGCATCGGTATAATTGCGAAAACCATCAACCACAGGCTTCAGCCAATCAGACATTTCGACATCGGTCAGCGCCTGCGTTGTGTCCCTGCGGCCTGGG
>CAIZGQ010000626.1 GCA_903932565.1 uncultured Hyphomicrobiales bacterium | reverse complement strand
GAGCAGACGATTTATGTGACGCGGGACGCGCACAAGAAAATCGTGATTGGCGAAGGCGGCCAGATGATCAAATCCATCGGAGCTGCGGCGCGCAAGGACATCATGGAAGCCGCTGAAACCAAGGTGCACCTGTTTTTGTTTGTGAAGGTGCGCGAAAACTGGACGGATGATCCGGCGCGCTATCGGGAAATGGGACTCGATTTTCCCAAAAGCTGAAGCGACATTGGCGCACCAAGAGTGCCGCAATTGGGGTGGAGATAGTCATGACATCGTCAGCGCACAGGTTCGGCATCGAGACGCCCAAGCTCGATCTGACACACAGGCCACGCCGCAATCGTAAAAGCGACTGGGCAAGACGGCTTGTTCGCGAAAACGTCGTCACCACCAACGATCTGATCTGGCCGGTGTTTGTGATTGATGGCGAGAAGCGGCGTCAGCCAGTCTCCGCGATGCCGGGTGTCGAACGGTTCTCCGTGGACGAACTCGTGCGCGCTGTTGTCCATGCGGCAAAGCTCGAAATTCCTGCGATTGCGCTGTTTCCCAACACGGACCCGAAGTTGCGCGATGCATCCGGGTCTGAGGCATTGCGTGAGCACAATCTGATCGCCACCGCCTGCCGCGCCATCAAGAAGGAAGTGCCAAACATCGGCATCATCACCGATGTGGCGCTCGATCCCTATACAAGCCACGGCCACGACGGCGTCATGCACGGCGAGGAAATCCTGAATGACGAGACGGTCGCCATTCTGGTGGCACAGGCGCTCAATCAGGCGCGCGCGGGGGCGGACGTGATTGCGCCATCCGACATGATGGACGGACGCGTGGCGGCCATCCGTGCGGGTCTCGATTCTGAGGGTTTTGAATCCGTGCAGATCATGGCCTATGCGGCGAAATACGCATCGGCCTTTTATGGTCCGTTCCGCGAGGCGGTCGGCACCAGCGCGACGCTGGTCGGCGACAAGCGCACCTATCAGATGGACCCCGGCAATTCGGACGAGGCATTGCGCGAAGTCGCTGCCGATCTCGACGAGGGTGCTGACATGGTGATGGTGAAGCCCGGCATGCCCTATCTCGACATCGTGCGGCGCGTAAAAGAGACCTTCTCGGTTCCGACCTTCGCCTATCAGGTGTCGGGCGAATACGCGATGATCATGGCCGCCGCGCAGAATGGCTGGATTGATGGCGACAAAGCGATTCTGGAAAGCCTGACAGCGTTCAAGCGCGCAGGTTGCAATGGCGTTTTGACCTATTTCGCCGTGCAGATTGCCGAAAAGTTGCAAAAAGGTCTTTGACCTAAAACCCTTTGGTCCTGCCGGAAACATCTTATGAGCGCCAATCGTCAGGTCCTTCTGAAGTCGCGTCCTGACGGTATTCCGCAGGCCGCGCACTTCGAGATTGTTGAGACAAAGCTGCGCGATCTTCGCGATGGGGAAATTTTGGTGCGCAACCAATATCTCTCGGTGGAACCAGCAATGCGCGGCTGGGTCAGTGCTGTGGCGAATTACGCGCAGCCGGTTGGGCTTGGGGAGGTCATGCGCTCGTTTGCGACGGGCGAAGTTGTGGCTTCAAAGCATGCGGGATTTGCGGTTGGGGACAAGGTGACGGGCTCGTTCGGCTGGCAGGATTACGCCATCGTCACGGCTGCGGACATCACCCGCAAAGTGACCGAGACTGACATTCCGTTGTCAGCGTCGCTCGGCATCATGGGCCTCAACGGCATCACAGCCTATTTCGGATTTCTGGAAACCTGCGCGCCAAAGCCCGGCGATTGCGTTGTTGTGTCCACCGCGGCCGGATCTGTGGGATCCGCTGTGGGTCAAATCGCCAAGCTGATGGGGTGCCGCACGATTGGCATCTCCGGGGGTCCGCAGAAAGTGCAGCTCTGCCTTGATGAATTTGGATATGACGTGGCGCTCGACTATCGCGCTCAAACAGATTTGCGCGCCGCGTTAGCGAACGCTTGTCCGCGCGGCGTCGATTGTTATTTCGACAACACATCTGGTCCGATCAGTGATGCGGTTTATGCCAATCTCGCCGCTGGTGCGCGGATCACAATCTGCGGCACGGCGTCCGTTGCGAGTTGGGACCCACCGCCGCTCGGGGCCCGCGTGGAGCGCATGATCCTTGTGAAGCGGGCGCGGATGTCGGGCTTTCTCGCCTTTGATTACATGCACCGCAAAGAGGAAGCTTTGACGCGACTTGCGGGCTGGATTCGCGCCGGACACTTGCGCTGGCGCGAGGATATCAGCGACGGGATTGAGAGCGCGCCCGGTGCGATTGCTGAATTGTATCGCGGCGAAAATCTCGGCAAGCGCCTGATCCGGCTGCACGCATGACCACTGATGTGCGCGACCCAAGATATATGCAAATTTTGCAAGCCTGGCGCACATCTGCGCAGGATCTCGTTGCGCGATGGAAACGTCCGCGCACATGGAACAAACACGCTGCGCCAACGCGCCCCGGCCGCCATTTGGATGCAAGCATCGTTTTGTTGATTTGCGTCAGCGTGCTTGTTGTTGCGGTTTACACGGATGAATCCATTGCGCTGGCGATGCGCCAAACACCGGACTTTATCAGAACGCTCTTTTCGCAAATCACCAAGCTTGGCACATCGGGCTGGATCTTTTTACTGTCAGCCCTCGTTGCTGGCGGCGCGCTGGCCTTCACCGGGCAGTTCCGCAAACGCATTGACGTTGGGCTGAAGGTGCTCGCGGCGCGGGCCACATTCATCTTTGTGTTGAATGCCGGATCCGGCCTGTTTTCGCAATTCTTAAAGCACGTGTTTGGCCGGGCGCGGCCAAAGCTGCTGGATATTGTGGGACCGTTTCACTTTGATGCGTTTTCCGTGAATGCGGCCTCCACGAGTTTTCCCTCCGGCCATGCGATCACGGCATTTGCGACGTGCGTGGCCCTGGCTTGCTTTGTGCCCGCGTGGCGAAAGGCATTTTTCGGGATCGCGGTTCTGGTCGGGCTTTCGCGCATTATCATTGGCGCGCATTTTCCCAGCGATGTGCTGGCAGGTGCTGCCATTGGCTGGGGCTCGTATGTGGTGCTCGCGCGCCAATGCGCCCGGCGGCGCATCGTCTTTGCAGCCAAGGGCGAAACGTCATTTCGCCTGCGTGGCACGGGGCTGATGGAGCCTGCGGTTCTGGCTGTCTGGGACAGGCTGCGTGGTCTTCCACCAGCCTGACGTCCCTGAGACTTACATCGCCGCTTTGAGCCGGGCGAAGCCGCGTTCCAAATCTGCCTGCAGGTCGACGAGATCCTCGTTTCCGACCTGGAAGCGAAGGGCTGGTCCACCCGGGGCCCATGTGGTCGCCGTGCGGTAGGGCGCGCAATCAAACGGGATGACGAGGCTCTCGTACCCGCCCCACGAATAGCCAAGCCCGAAGAGTTCCAACCCGTCGAGCATCGCGTGCACGGCAGCACGCGGGGCGGGGTGGAGGATCACCGAAAACAGCCCGGATGACCCGGAAAAGTCGCGCTTCCAAATCGCATGGCCCGGATGCGAGGGCAGGGCGGGATGAAGCACGTCCTTCACTTCGGGCCGCGTTGTCATCCATTGCGCCAGCGCCAGCCCTTGCTTCTCGGCCTCCCGCAGCCGCAGCTCCATGGAGCGCAAGCCGCGCAGGGCCAGAAACACATCTTCCGCACCCGGGCACATGGCAAAGATGTCATAGGTTGCGCGCAGCTTTGGAAACCACGCCGCATTGGCCGAGACGAGACCCATGAGCATGTCCGAATGGCCGGACAGGTATTTCGTGCCGGCCTCAACCGCCATGTCGACGCCCCGCTCATGCGGCGGGAAGAAGAAGGGCGTCGCCCATGTGTTGTCCATGATGACGCAAACCCCGCGCGCATGGGCCGCCTCCGAGATGGCGGGAATGTCCTGCATCTCAAAACTTTGTGAGCCTGGCGCTTCGACCACGATCACCGAGGTATTCGGCCGAATAAGCTCGGCAATCTCGCCTTTGAGGGCTGGGTCATAATATTGCGTCTCGACGCCCATCTTGAGCAGAAACGAGTCGCAAAAGGTGCGGGTTGGCCGATAAGCCGAATCCGTTACCAGAATGTGGTCCCCGGCCTTCACTGCAGCCAGCATCGCGACCGTGATCGCTGCAAGCCCGGAGGGAGCCAGAACGGTACCTGCTGCGCCCGCAAGTTCGCTCCACGCTGCCTCCAGCGCCTCGGTGGTCGGTGTGCCCTTGGTGCCATAGGTGAAGCGCTGGCCATGGCTCAGGGCCTCGGCATTGGGGTACAGAACTGTCGAGCCGCGGTAGATCGGCGTGTTCAGAAAGCCAAACTGCTCCTCGGGGTTACGACCGGCCAAAATCATCCGCGTCCGGCGCGAGAGGGTCTTGCGGGTATCCGGCGTCAATTTCGTCATGTTGCAAAAATTCCATGCCCACGGGCGGGTCAACCAATTGATACTCTGAGTGGCTTTTGCCTGGCGACGCGTCAAGGTTGTGTCGCAACGTCGTATGCCGTCAAGAATAGATTGCTTGACCCGTGCCATGAAAACCAATTCGATATCAGCTCCGGGCTGGGCGCAGGCCTTGTTTGCAATCCGGTTGCCTTGCCGACCGTTGCTGGTTCGTGACACGCTTTAAGGACACAGAATGACGATGACGAATGTAGCGCGGGTCGCAAAAGCCGTGACGGGGACTCTGGCCTTGCTTGCCTGCCTTTGTGGCGCATCTGCCAGTGCCTCGGCGACAACGCTCGAGCAGGTCAAGGCGCGCGGCTACATCAGCTGCGGGTCGAACCCCGGCCTTGCCGGTTTTGGACTGCCCGATGACAAAGGCAATTGGTCAGGCCTTGACATCGATGTGTGCCGGGCCGTCGCCGCAGCGATCTTCGATGATCCCACAAAAGTGAAATTCGTGCCGCTGTCGGCGCAGAATCGCTACACGGCGCTGCAATCGGGCGAAATCGACGTGCTCTCGCGCAACAGCACGTGGACGGTGACAAACGAAAGCAAGGCCGGGCTGCTTTACACGGCCGTCAATTATTACGATGGCCAGAGCTTCATGGCCCGCAAGAAGCTCAACATTGCATCCGCGCTGGAGTTGAACGGTGCCTCCGTCTGCGTCCAGCAGGGCACGACATCTGAGTTGAACCTTGCTGATTATTTTCGCGCCAACGGCATGAAGTACGAGGGCGTTGCCTTCGCGACATTGGATGAGGCGATCAAGGCCTATGATTCGGGCCGCTGCGACTCGCTTACGACCGATGCTTCGGGTCTCTATGCGCTGCGCGTGAAGCTGATCAACCCGGACGAGCACGTGGTGCTGCCCGAAGTCATCTCCAAAGAGCCGCTGACGCCTGTTGTGCGCCAGGGCGATGACCAATGGTTCAATGTCGTCAAATGGGTTCAGTTCGCGCTGATCAATGCGGAAGAACTGGGTGTCACAAAACTTAACATCGACGAGCAGCTGAAATCACAAAACCCGTCTGTGAAGCGCCTCCTGGGCGTCGAAGGTGATTTTGGGACAAGCCTTGGCCTGACCAAGGATTGGGCTCTGCATGCCATCAAGGCTGTTGGCAATTACGGTGAGATGTTCGACCGCAATGTGGGCGAGGGGTCGCGCCTCAAAATCAAGCGCGGCTTGAACAATCTCTGGTCAAAAGGTGGTCTTGTCTTTGCTCCGCCCATCCGCTGAGTGAGCAAAGTGCCCGATTTGCCCGTCCCTGACATGGCTTTGACGCAAGCGCCAAAGCCGGCGTTGTGGAACGATCCGCGCGCACGGGCGGTCGCCTGGCAAGTGATCCTCCTTGCCGCCATCGTAGCGCTCGGGCTTGCAGCCGGAAGCAACGCGCTCGAAAACATGCGGGCGCGAAATATCCCCACCGGCTTTGGGTTTTTGTGGGATACGGCTGGGTTTGACATCAATCTTGCGTTGGTGCCGTTTCAGGCGGGGCAATCCACCTTCGCGCAGGCCTTCCTGGTTGGACTGCTGAACACACTGCTTGTTTGCGCCATCTCGCTGGTGTTCACGACGATCATTGGTTTTGCGGTTGGCATCGCGCGCCTGTCTCCGTCGTGGCCGCTGGCGCGTCTTGCAACGGTCTACGTCGAGACACTCCGCAACATCCCGCTGCCACTGCAATTGCTGTTTTGGTACAACGCGATCCTGACGCCATTGCCGGCACCCCGACAGGCGATCTCGCTGTTCGATCTGGTGTTTCTGCACAATCGCGGACTGGTGATGCCGGAGCCAATCTTTGGCGCGGGCAGCATCTGGATCTTCTGGGCAGCATTTGTCGGTTTGCTCGCGACGTTTTTTGTGAAGCGTCGCGCGCGACTGCGGCAGGAGGCGACGGGCGCGCGAAGCCCTGTGTGGCCGTGGGCTTTGTTGCTGATCATCGGCCTGCCGCTGCTCGTTTATGTTTTGCTTGGGGAACCGCTCAGGTTCGATGTGCCCCATCTCAAAGGCTTTAATTTTGTTGGCGGCGTGCGCGTCCTGCCGGAACTTGTGGCCCTGGCATTGGGATTGAGCCTTTATACAGCGTCGTTTATTGCCGAAGTCGTGCGTGCCGGGATCCAGTCTGTTCCGCGTGGGCAGATCGAGGCGGCACAGGCTGTCGGCTTGAAACCGGGAGACATTTTGCAACTGGTGACGATCCCGCAGGCGATGCGTGTGATCATCCCGCCGCTCACCAATCAATATCTCAACCTTATCAAGAACTCATCGCTTGCGGTGTTTGTAGGATATCCTGATCTCGTGCAGGTTTTTGGTGACAAGGTGCGTGAGCAATCGTCTGCTTCGGTGCAGGTCGTGATCATCACCATGGGCGTGTATCTTG
>CAIZGQ010000625.1 GCA_903932565.1 uncultured Hyphomicrobiales bacterium | reverse complement strand
GGAAAATGTTGCCGTGGGCGCGCATCGACTGCTGACCGCCTCCATCGCCATGCAGATGGTGTCATCAACATTTGCACGCTTGGAGGAGGAGCGCATCCGGGCCCGGGCTAATGTGCTTCTGGATATTGTGGGCCTGTCATCGCAGCGGGATCGCGCCGCGACCGAATTGCCCATGGGCGCGCAAAAGCTGGTGGAAGTCATCCGGGCGCTGATGAGTGACCCGAAACTCCTGTTGCTCGACGAGCCTGCAGCGGGCCTCAACGATACGGAGACCGCCGAACTGCTCGCCATGCTGAGCGCGTTGCGCGAAGCCGGGATCACGCTCCTGGTGGTCGAGCACAACATGTCGCTCGTCATGGGTCTGGCGGATCAGATTGTCGTGCTGGATGCGGGCCGCACGGTTGCCATCGGGCCGCCACACGAGATCCGCAATAACAGGGCCGTCATCAACGCCTATGTCGGCAGTGAGGACGTGTAGCCATGCTGGCCTTGCGCAATTTCACCACGGGCTATGGATCGCAACTCGTCATTCGCGCCGTCAGCCTCGATGTAGCTGCGGGCGAAGTCGTCGCCCTGATCGGGGCAAACGGCGCCGGCAAATCCACGCTCGCCAAAGCCATCTCCGGATTGCTGCCGGCAAAGTTCGGCACGCTGACATTGGATGGGCAGTCGATTGCGACACAGTCTGTCGCCGCGCGCGTGCAACGCGGTCTCGCGCATGTGCCGGAAGGGCGACAAGTCTTTTCCGGCCTGACAGTTGGGCAGAACCTTGAAATGGGGGCCTATCTGCGACGCGATATTGCCAACCGCGCGCAGATGAACGCGGAAATGGACAGCATCTTCCAGTTGTTTCCAGCGCTGATCCCACGCCTCAACCATATGGCGGGAAACCTGTCGGGGGGCCAGCAGCAGATGCTCGCCATCGGCCGCGGGCTGATGGCAAAGCCGCGCCTTCTTATATTGGACGAGCCTTCGCTTGGGCTCGCCCCCTCGCTTGTCAAAGAAATGTTCCAGCTGATTTCATCGCTGCGCGCGCGTGGTCTTGCCATCCTGCTCGCGGAACAGAATGCGCGCATGAGCCTTGCCATCGCAGACCGTGGCTATGTGATGGAAAACGGCAGGATCATCATGTCGGATACTGCCGCGCGTCTTGCAGCCTCGCCAAACATTGCCGAGCGTTATCTCGGGCTTGGGGATCTGGAAGCAAAAGGGCGATTTGACCGCCAGACGCAGACGCGACTTGTGGATGTCATCAAGGCGGGACAAGCCACCAACCCGGTGTGATGACAGTCCCGCGTCTCACGCGTGCATACCTGGCAGAACGCTCATTCCGGCGCGCCGATGATGTCCACCAGCCGGTCTGCAATGCTTTGGGGCGTCGATGCGACCTCGCGCACAAGTTTTTGCAGGTCCACGCCAGACACCGGCGAAACATCGAGATGGGCTTCCCTGGCTTCCGCCAGAAAGTCGGGATCAACCATTGTGTCGTCAAAGGCCTTGCGCAAAGCCGCAACGCGTTCGGCGGGCACCTCAGCAGCCGTGAACAACGGGCGCCCGATGATGACGGAGGCCGACAGCAGCTTGAGCACGTCGCGATCCTCCTTGGTCTTCGCCAGGTCCATCATCAGCGGCACATCCGGCATCTCGCTGCTTTTGGTCAGGCCGATCTGCACAAGAACATTGATCTTTTTGTCCTTGAGCCAGGCGGGGCGCGTCGCCTTCCAAGCGGCCCAACTGTCGCTTCCCTTGGCAGCAACTTCACCCCGCTCCATGGCAAGGTTGATGTCGTTGGCGCCGGGATAGCCGATGATCACCTTGAACTTTGTTCCAAGTAGCGCATTCATGGCGCGCGGATATTGCGACGATGTGCTGGCCCCCGTGGCACCAACGGACACTTCCTGTGTCTTGGCATCCTCAATCGTCCGAATGCCGGACGTGTACCAGGCTACGGTTGTATTGTTGCTGGCAATCGGATTGCCAATCCAGTTCAGCGTGGTCACATCAATGGTCAGGAGTTTGTCATGCATGGCTTGTTCGACAGGCAACGACTGGTCAGCCGTGGCCAAAACCGTCCCGTCCCTGGGGGCGACTTTTGAAAGATAATTGACGGCAACACGACTTCCGCCACCTGCCATGTTGCGCGGAATGATCTTTGGGTTACCCGGGATATGATCGCCCATATGGCGCGCGACCAGGCGCGAATAAAGGTCATAGGTGGCGCCAGGAGAATAGCCGATGATCAAATCGATTTTCTTGCCGCGATAGAAGTCTTCCACGCTGTCGGCCATAACCGGATGCGTCATGGCACCCAAAAGCAGCGTGCTTGCATAAAAGAGCTCACGCAGCGTGGTAGTTCTTGATGCAGCGTTCGTATGTAAAGATGGCGCGGCTGACAGATGACCCATGGATCACACTCCTGAACGCAACCCTCAAGCCGGACGCCCAAAGCGCGCCTATGAAACATTTTCGACATGCCGGCCATGCTAAAAGAACACAAGCAAACGTAGGTGCTTATCGCTAAATTGACAATCGAAAGATGGTCTCACCCATCGATTTGTGTCATTTTTTGAACATTGCCCTTATTTTGCAACATACGCGTTGACACCTTTGGTCGCTCCAGCATAATCCGCAACAGAGTGACGGTACGCGTATCCGCGTGTCTTGGCGACTGTCGTGGCGTCATCCTGAAGAGGTCGGCCTGCCGCGCTCCAGCCAAAGGGCTACGATGTCGAAGAAGGGCCGCGCTGCATGGTGGATTTGACGCGGTTGTATGATGTTCTCGTGATCGGCGGCGGCAACGCGGCACTTTGCGCTGCCATCACTGCGCGTGAGGCTGGTGCGAGTGTATTGCTTGTTGAATCGGCGCCAAAACCGTTTCGCGGCGGGAATACGCGGCATACCCGCAACCTGCGGGCGATGCATGAAAAGCCAACGTCCGTTCTGACTGAATCCTATCTGGAAGACGAATATTGGGATGACCTGCTGCGCGTGACTGGCGGCCAGACCAACGAAGAACTGGCGCGTCTAACCATTCGCGAAACACAGGCATCTTTACCGTGGCTTGAAGCGCGCGGCGTCATGTTCCAGCCGTCTCTAACAGGCACACTCAATCTTTCGCGGACCAATGCCTTCTTTCTTGGTGGCGGCAAACAATTGGTCAATTCGCTGTTCAACACCGCGCAACGTCTTGGCGTTGAGGTTCTCTACGATACGGAAGTTACCGAGCTTGTTCTTGATGATGGCTTTGTGCGCGATGTGAAAATTGTCAGCCGTGGATTCCCCGCATCGGTCCGCACCAAGGCGGTGGTCGCGTCCAGCGGTGGATTTCAGGGCAACATCGAATGGCTCAAGCAATATTGGGGCGAAGCAGCGGATAATTTCCTCATTCGTGGCACCCCTTACGCGCAGGGCAAGGTCCTGCGCAATCTGCTCGATCAGGGTGCGCATGCCATTGGCGATCCGACACAATTCCACTGCGTTGGCATTGACGCCCGCGCCCCGAAGTTTGATGGCGGCATCGCAACACGCCTCGATTGCATTCCGTTCTCCATCGTCCTCAACCAGAAGGGCGAGCGGTTTTATGATGAGGGCGAGGATGTCTGGCCCAAGCGCTATGCCATCTGGGGCCGCCTGATTGCGCAGCAACCCGGACAGATTGGTTTCCCGATTGTGGACAGCAAGGCAGAAAAGCTTTTCATGCCATCGGTGTTTCCAGCTTATCGCGCCAACACGATTGCGGAACTCGCCACGCAAATGGGGCTTGATCCCGCAGCTACGGAAAAGACAGTTGCCGAGTACAATGCGTCCGTCCGGGCTGGCACGTTTGACACAACCAAACTTGACGATTGCCACACGGAAGGGTTGAGCCCACCAAAATCCCATTGGGCGCGCACGATCGATGAGCCCCCGTTCATCGGCTATCCACTGCGGCCCGGCATCACGTTCACCTATCTTGGCTTGAAGGTCGACGAAAAGGCTCGTGTCCTGATGAGTGATGGCAAGCCGACGGCTAATCTCTTTGCGTCGGGCGAAATCATGTCCGGAAACATTCTGGGCAAAGGCTATCTTGCAGGATTTGGCATGTCGATTGGAACCGTATTCGGCCGAATTTCAGGTCGGGAGGCAGCAAAGCGTGTCCTTAATTGATGTGATCGATCTGCAATCCGCGCAGCTCCATGATGAAGCCCGCCGGGCGATGGAAGTGTGTAACGCATGCCGCTATTGCGAGGGTTTCTGCGCTGTCTTTCCGGCGATGGAATTGCGTCGCGATTTCACCAACGGCGATCTCGATTACCTCGCCAATCTTTGTCACAATTGCCAGGGCTGCTTTCATTCCTGCCAATATGCGCCGCCGCATCCGTTTGGTATCAACGTTCCAAAAGCGCTAGCTGAACTGCGTTACCAGACTTATCGCGATTACGCGTGGCCCCCGTCCATGGCACGGGTGTTTGATCGCAACGGCACACTTGTCTGCCTTCTGGCAGCATTGAGTGTCGCCGTTCTTGTGACCTGCATTGTTCTGCTGCGCGATCCCGGCATTCTGTTTCAGCCGCAGACGGGACCTGGCGCATTTTATCGCATCATGCCCTGGGGGCTCCTGTCAGCGCTGGCCGGTGCAAGTTTTGTCTATTCGCTGGTTGCGCTTGGCATGGGCTTTCGCAATTTCTGGCGCGCATCAGAGCGCCCGACGTCGGATCTGACGCGGCCGCGCCCGTTGATGCAGGCGCTGCACGATGTCTTCACATTGAAATATCTTGGTGGCAACGGGCGTGGCTGCAACGACCTCAGCGACAACTTCACCATGCTGCGTCGGCGGCTGCACCACGCGATGTTTTATGGCTTTCTTCTGTGTTTTGCCTCAACCAGCGTAGCGACATTATATGATCACTTCTGGAACTGGCCGGCGCCCTACCCGCTTCTCAGTGCGCCGGTTTTGCTCGGGCTTGTTGGCGGGCTCGGGTTGATCGTGGGATGCAGCGGTTTGATATGGGTTAAGGTGCAAACCGATCCGGCGCCCTCGGCCCGCGCGTTGCTTGGTGCCGATTACGCGCTGCTCACATTGCTGCTGCTATCGTCGGTGACCGGGCTCGTCCTTCTGACGTTGCGTGAAACCTCAGCCATGGGCCTGCTGCTTGCGGTGCATTTCGGCTTCATTCTGGCGCTGTTTCTGGCCCTTCCGTACAGCAAATTTGTCCATGGGATTTATCGCTCAGGTGCCCTGCTCAGATACGCGCTGGAACGCGAAGACGAACATGCGTCGCACGCCTCAAACTGAGAGACGCCGCCTACAGACCTGATGCGCCGCTGATCGCAACGTTTTGCAAGTCGTTAATGATCTTGGCCTGCCCTTTGCAAGTTTCTCGTCTGAGCGGTCAAGGACGTTTTAAGGGGCGCTGCGTGGGACTGGTGACTGCAGACAAAGAGGGTCCAGCGTGATGAGGCGTTTCTTTTGTTCGGCCCTGTTCCTCGCGGCTTTGACACTCACCAGCACCATCGTACCGCAGCATACATTTGCGCAACCCGCGGCAGCGCCGTTTTATGCTGGTAAAACGATCAATATCATTGTGGGGTTTGGGCCGGGTGGTGGCTATGACCTCTATGCACGCCTTCTGTCGCGTTATCTTGGCAAGCATATTCCCGGCACACCCTCTATCATCGTGCAAAATATGGAGGGCGCTGGCGGCGTGCGTGCTGCAAATTACGTCTATGCGTCTGCACCCAAGGACGGAACTGTCATTGCGGGCGTCAATCAGGGCGCCACATTATTCCAGCAATTGGGTGGCAAAGGCGTGATGTACGATCCAACCCAGTTCAACTGGTTGGGACGCATGGCGTCATCCAACAACACCGTCTACACCATGGCTACCTCCGGCATCCGCACCATCGAGGAGGCCAAGACCCGCGATGTGCTGATGGCCGGCAGCGGTGTTATCTCGGACGCCAACATCTATCCCAACATTTTAAATGCTCTGGTGAAGACGAAGTTCAAAATCGTCAATGGCTATGCAGGGACAAACGAGAGCAATCTTGCAATGGAGCGCGGCGAAGTTGATGGCCGTGGCGGTGGCGCCTATTCAAGTCTTCTCAGCACACGGCCGCAATGGCTGCGTGACAAAACGATTTCAATCCTGGCGCAGGTTGGCTTTGAGAAAGAACCCGACCTGCCAGATGTGCCGCGCCTGCTTGATCTTGTGACCAATGATGAGGATCGTCAGATTGCGACCCTTGTGACGTTGCCCGTTGCCATTGGCTACAATTACTGGCTCGCCCCCGGCGTCCCGGAGGCACGCGTGCAAATCCTGCGTCAGGCTTTTGAACAAACGATGCGCGATCCCGAACTCCTGGCCGAAGCCAAGGAGCGCTCGTTTGAAATTCGCTACAAGAGCGGTATCGAATTGCAGGCCATGGTGCAAAATGCAGCCGCCACGCCAAAGACCGTTCTACAGCGTGCCGCCGCGATCCTTGGCTGGTAGACAAGATCGCGCTCTTGAATTCGGTCCGCCGCCGCTGGACCAACGATGTCTAGGTTTTGCGGACCGGAAGTCGGCGGACGTTCGACGAAACCTGCGTTGTCTGCAAAAGACTGCGCAAATATTCGCTTGCCGCAGTGCCCTTGAGCGCATGTTTCCACATTTCGTTGACGGCATTTTCATGCAACAGCAGCGCCTCGGCTGCCGAGGTGATCATGGCAACGCCGACGCGCACATTCGGATTTTCCCCCAGTCGGAACGGGCTGAGTGTCAAAACCTTGCGGTCCGCCTGGCGGAAAATCTGAAACCCCGTTTGCGGCAGGGCCCCGCGTACAACGCCGATTTGTACCCCCATGGGTGACTGGTCGATGAGGTCAGCAAGATAGCTCACTTCGGAGCGGGCAATATCAATTCGGTGCTCAAGTTGATCATTGGGAAGCTGCGCCTTTCCCACAAAGCCGCTGCGCAACATTCGCTCCACTTCCAGGCCAGATACCAGGTTGATGATGGAAGGTTGCCGCTTCAGATAGTTTTCCTTGCGCTGCTTGAGAACATCCAGAATCGTCCGGACATCAATTCGCGCGCGCTTCAGATCGGCATCTCCGGCAATGCTCTCCATCAGCATCTGTTCGAGCACGGACTCAAACCGGGGCGACGACAGAAGGAATGAGATGGGACCGGCTAGAACGGTTATGTGCTGGGCATCTTCTTCAGTTTGCCGCAGGCGTTCAAAATAAGCGACCGCTGAAGCAATATACTCGTTACCAACGCCGAGTAGCGTGGGGACTGATACGCCAAGCAGGTCTGCCAGACGATCCAGCGTTTCAATCTTGGCGAGTTCTCCGCGCTCAAACCGGTAGAGGGCCGTGCGCGAAATCCCTATGCTGCGCGCAATCTCCTCCGCACTCAGAGCAGAGGCCAGCCGAAAAGCTTTCAGGCGCTTTCCAATCTCGTCGTATCGAAAGCTCACGTCGCGCTCCAGTCAACACAGGCTTCAGCTTTGGCATGTGTGCTTTCATCTATATATAGTCTGATAAGTTGGGGCAATTGCACCTTTGTTGACCGTTTTTTAAAATTATCCCCTTTGGAGGTCAGGCGCTTTGAAAGCTGTCTCGCGTCCAAAGCAAATCCGCAAACAGCGAGCCGGCATTTAAGTCGGGGTTATTGCGCTTGTGCTCGTGGCCATCACGTTTATCATTTTCCCGAATGTTCAAGGCGTGACCCCATCGGCATTTCTGTCGAAGCAGGACATCCAGACCTAGGACGAGGGCCAGCATGAGACTTCACCTTTGCAACTGCTTCAATGCAACCTTCGCGGCTGCCGATTCACCCAGTGGCGCCAGCGCTCCGCAATCCGGTGGGCCGGTTGAGCGCTCGGTGTTTGAAGATCTTGCCATCGGCAGTCGCATCTGCGCAGCGGAAAACGTGTTTGATGCATTTGGGCATTTGTCCGTGCGTCATCCCACCGCGCCGGATCGCTTTTTCATGACAAAGTCCATGGCACCGGCTCTGGCGACAGCGGACGACATTGTGGAACTGGACCTTGAGTCAAATCCATGTGCTGGCGAAACGCGGCCCTTGTTTCTCGAGCGTTTCATTCATAGCGAAATCTACAAGGCGCGCCCGGATGTGCAGTCTATTGTCCATTCGCACTCGCCGTCCGTCGTCCCCTTCGGTGTTGTCGGCAATCCCATGCGTGCCATCTTCCACACGGCAGCGTTCATTGCGGCGGGTGTTCCCACATTCGACATTTCGCAGGAGTTTGGCGAGACCGATATGTTGGTCGGCAACCGCGACAAGGCGCGTGCCCTTACGCGATGCCTTGGTGACAAATCAGTCTGCCTGATGCGCGCCCACGGATCGGTCGTTGTAGCTCCCTCGCTGCAGCTCGCCGTCGCACGCGCCGTCTACACCGAGGTGAATGCCAAGCTGCAATTACAGGCGACGATGCTGGGCGGACCCATTGCCGCGCTGAGTGAAAGCGAAGGACGCATTGCGGATGCGGTGAATATCGCAGGCGTTGGGCGTCCCTGGGAGTTGTGGAAAAGGCAGGCCTTGCGCCGGATGCGCGAAGAGGCCGAGCTCGACGACTGAAGATGATAGCCACCCGCTGTGGAAGGCCGTTCTTCCACAGCACGTTTGCAAATGTTACCAGCCCGGCGGCAGGACTTCGCCAAACCGCTCGCGCACATGCTGCTCCAGCGTGGCGGTGTTGCACACAACGGCCGGCCATGTGTCGCGACGGTTCCAGGGTGTGCACGCGTCGATCACCATGCGCGAATTCATGTTGTGCTTGTCGTCGGGGTAGGACATCGGATCGAGATGCGTGCTCCAGCATCCGTGCAAAAGCTGCACGTCGTCGCGCGGATCGCACCGCGTGCAGATGGACCAGACAACCTTGTCCATGTCAGCCGGATCAATGTCATCATCCACCACCACGACAACGCGGTTGGCGTAGGCGCCCGCGTGACATTGCGAGGCGATCAGGCCAGCCTGCTTGGAATGTCCCGCATACATCTGCTTGATCGACACCGTCAGCCACATGCGGCTGCCGCCTGCCTCGTGCGACCACACGCCCTGGATGCCGGGAACGCCGGCCGCCTCAAGTTCGGCCCACACCACGCCCGAGCGCGCCGTACCGCGATAAAACGTATCGTCATTGGGCGGAATGCCCGGAATTGCGCCCGTTAAAATGGGATCGTTCCGGTACCACAGGCGCTCAAGCCGGATCGCCGGACGCATCGCGCGGCCACCCGCATAATAGCCTGTCCACTCGCCGAGCGGGCCTTCTTCGATCAAATCGTCCTTGTGAACATATCCCTCAAAAGCGATCTCGGCCTCAGCTGGAATCGGCAGGCCCGTCACAGGCCCGCGAATGATGCGAATGGATTCCCCCATCAATCCGCCCGCTGCTTCAAACTCGTTCTTGCCGAACGGGATTTCGAGACCGGCAACGGCAAACAACCCGGGATGCACGCCGACCACGACTGCGATGGGGCACGGCTTTCCCTTGTCATGATACTTGCGCATCAGGATGTCGCCATGCTTGCCCTTGGAGATCATGACCGAGGCGGTCTTCTTGTCGTGGGCCTGAACCCGATACGCGCCATAATTGACCCAGCCGGACTCCGGATCTTTCATGATCACCATGCAGCCGGTGCCAATGAAATAGCCGCCATCACCCTCGTGCCAGCGAGGTGCTGGAATATCCAGAAGATTGATCGCGTCACCCTCGAACGAATTGTCGAGCAACGCGCCCGTGTTGACCTCGGTCGGCGCGATCGTCGGCGCATCACGCATATAATCCCGCCAGAAGCGCACCAGATCCACCTCCGACGTGGTGCCTGGCAATCCCAGTGTCAGTGCGATGCGCTTGACCGACGTAAAAAGATTGGCGAGGACGCGAAAGCCGGGTTTGTAGTTCGGAATATCCTCGAACAATACCGCCGGGCGGCCCATTTTTCGCATCGCGATGTCGACAATGCCGCCAATCTCGCGCTCGCGGTCAGCGCCCTTGACGCGCACAAGCTCGCCAGCGCTTTCCATCTGCACCAGCCAGTCACGGAGATCCTGGCTCTGCGGCCTGCGTTCAATGATCGACATCGCGTTTCTCCTTGGTGACGGCAGTGGAAATCATACCGGCACCCCGGCCAGCGAGAAAGACCAAAAACAGAATATTGCTCTATAAATGTTACAAGGAAACATTTTCGTGACAAGTTTCCGGTGACTGGATAGGCTTCGTCACGGCAGTCATACTACGCGTCATGGAACGCTCGGAGGTCTCGTCGTGGCGGTGTTTGGGCAAAGCATTTCGCGGCTGGAAGACGCGACCCTCCTGAAAGGCGAGGCGCGTTTTGTCGACGATATCGATCTGCCCGGCATGCTGCATGTTGCCTTTGTCCGCAGTACCTATGCTCATGCCGCTATCTCGGCGATGGATTGCGAGCAAGCACGTGCGATGCCAGGGGTCCACGCCGTCTGGACCGCAGCGGACCTGAAGGACCATCTCACAGAAAACCTGCTGCGCGTTGCGCTTCCAAGTCCGAGTTATCGGCTCGATCTTCACCGCCCCGTCCTTGCATCAGACGAAGTTGTGCATGTGGGCGAGGCCATCGCTGCCATCATCGCAACAAACCGCCATACGGCTGAGGATGCGGCGGCACTTGTGCAGGTGGACTACGATCCCCTGCCCGTTGCAGCCGACTGCCGGGCGGCACTGGAGTCGGGTGCGCCCACGGTCCATCGTTCCGCCACCCACAATCTTGTTGCGGAGTTTGCCTTTGATTACGGGGATCACAAGGCCTGTTTCGAGTCTGCCCCGCACGTTTTTCGCGAAACGCTGTGGCAGCATCGCGGTGTTGCCAATTCCATGGAAACACGGGGCGTTGTCGCGAGTTTTGACCGGTTGGACGATAAGCTGACCGTCTGGTCATCGACGCAGACGCCGCATGCCGGCAAGCGCGGTTTATGCGATCTCCTGGGACTGGATGAAAACCGGCTGCGCGTCGTCACGCCGGAGGTCGGCGGCGGGTTTGGTCCAAAGCTCGTCTTCTATCCCGAAGAAGTCATTGTGGCACTGGCCTCTCTTCGACTTCGAACGCCCGTGAAATGGATTGAAGATCGGCTTGAGCATTTTGTTGCCACGACGCAGGAGCGCGACCAGTTCTGGGATATGGAAATTGCCACCGATGCGCAGGGACAAATTCTGGGGCTGCGGGGTGCACTCATCCATGACCATGGGGCTTACACGGCCCGCGGCCTCAATGTTCCCTATAGTTCGGCTGCGGCGATCACGCTGCCCTACATCGTGCCGAATTTTCACATCGATGTCCGGCTTGCCGCCACCAACAAAACTTCCGTGACGCCCATCCGCGGCGCGGGACAGCCGCAAGCCGTCTTTGTGATGGAGCGGTTGCTGGATCGCGTGGCCACTGAATTGAAATTGGATCGCGCCAAGGTTCGTCGCATCAATCTCGTGCCATCTGAAAAGATGCCATATGCCACGCCGCTGAAAACGCGCGGCGGCATGCAGGTCGTGCTCGACAGTGGCAATTACCCGGCCTGCCTGTCCATGGCGCTGGAGCGATCCGGTTGGAACTCTTTCAAGACGCGCCAGGCCGACGCATTGAAACAGGGCCGCTACATCGGCCTTGGTCTTGCCAATTATGTCGAAGGCACGGGACGCGGGCCGTTCGAACCTGTGAGCGTGCGGGTTGCAGAAAATGGCCGCATCCATGTGGCGAGCGGCGCCTCCGCCATGGGCCAGAGCACGAAGACGATGCTCGCGCAGGTGGTGGCCGAACAATTGGGCGGTGATGTCAGCAATCTGATCATTTCGACCGGCGATACCGCGACAATCGAGCTTGGCATGGGCGGATTCAACAGCCGTCAGGCTGTCATGGCGGGCTCTTCCGCGCACGCTGCGGCCTGTGCGGTTCGCAAGAAAGCCCTTGTTGTCGCCAGTCATATGCTGGACGTGGGTGAGCAGGCCCTGGAAATCGAAGGCAGCCGTATCAAGCTGCGCGGTGAAGGCGGGCGATCCATCGGGCTAGGCGAGATCGCACGCGCGGTTGCAGGCCTGCCGGGCTATTACGTGCCGGGCGGCGTCTCACCGGGCCTTGAGGCAACCGAGCGCGTCATCATCAACGATATGACATATGCCAATGGCTCTGCTGTCGTTGAAGTGGAGGTGGATGCGCAAACAGGACATGTGGCCGTCAATCGCATTGTCTTTGTCCACGATTGTGGCCGAATGATTCATCCCCAGATCGTCGAGGGACAAATTGTCGGCGGCATCGTTCATGGCATTGGAAATGCACTGCTTGAAAACATGACGTATGATGACAACGCCCAGCCCACATCAGTCACGTTCGCAGATTACCTGATGATGACATCGACCGAGCTGCCGGCGTCTATTGAACTGTTACACATGGAGTCACCCACGCCGCTGAATGCCATGGGCATCAAGGGCGTTGGGGAATCAGGCGTCATTCCCATGACCGCAGCCATTGCATCCGCCATCGATGATGCCCTTGGCCCGTTCCGCGTGAAGACCACACATGTCCCCATTGCGCCGCAGGATGTGTTCCAGTTGATCGAAGCGGGCCGACGCAATGCCGAGGCAACAGCGCCATGACGATGCTCCCGCTCAACCAACTGACCCTGAGCGCGGCGGCCAAGGCAATCGCAGCCAAAGAGATCACATCGCAAGCACTGGTTCGCGCGTGCCTTGATCAGATTGCAGCGCGTGAGGGCGTCGTCAAAGCCTGGTCCGCGATCGATGCAGATATTGCCCATGCGCAGGCGCGTGCGGCCGATGCCACGTCACCGCGCGGCCCGCTGCATGGCGTGCCGATTGGTGTGAAGGACGTTCTGAACACCTTCGATTTTCCCACCGAGATGGGATCGCCCATCTACAAGGGCCACCAGACAAAGACTGATGCATCCTGCGTCGCCATGCTGCGCGCCGCTGGCGCCATCATTCTTGGCAAGACGGTGACGTGCGAATTTGCGGGTGTTGCGCCTGGTGCCACAACAAATCCGCTTGATGTGACGCGCACGCCCGGCGGCTCGTCCAGCGGCTCAGCGGCAGCGGTAGCAGATCACATGGTCCCGGTCGCCATCGGCACACAGACAGGTGGGTCGGTTTTGCGCCCCGCCTCCTTCTGCGGCCTCGTTGGCTACAAGCCAAGCTACGGATATTACAATCGCGAGGGATTGAAATTCGCAGCCGAAAGTCTCGACACAATCGGGCTGATCGGACGCAGCGTCGAAGACATGGGCCTCGTCTCCGCTGCGCTGACGGGGCGAGCCTCGTGGTCGCCTGCCAAACTGCAATCATCTCCGCGCATTGGCGTCTGCCGAACTTACCTCTGGGATGAAAAAGCATCTCCGGAAACAAGGTCCTGCTTTGAGAGTGTAGCAGCCGATTTGAAAGCGGCTGGCGCGGCGACTGAGTTTTTTGATCTCCCACCTTCGTTTCACCGCCTGACGGAGGTGCGCGAAATCATCAATGATGTGGAGCGCGCGCGCGCGCTGGCGTGGGAGTGGGCCCACCATCGTGCGGCGCTCAGTCCGCAACTTGCGGGGACGATTGAGCGAGGCCTTGCAACACCCGACGCGGTCTATCGCGATGCGCTGGCATTCTCGGAAAAGTCCCGACTTGACCTTGATCACTTGTTGCAGGGCTTTGATGCTCTCGTCGCGCCATGTGTGAACGGCGAGGCGCCCATCGGTCTCGACTATGCAGGCGATCCGGCCTTTCAGGGATTGTGGACGCTGCTGCATGTCCCGACACTGACAATTCCAGCCACACGCGGCCCAAATAATATGCCAGTTGGCATTCAGTTTGTGGCGGCACGCGGCGCTGATGAAACATTGCTGTCGGTTTCACTCTGGGCGCAAACAATGGCTCATATTGGTGCGGATTTTCTGACATGACCAATGTTCTGCTGACCACGCTCAACACCCGGCAAGCGCTCTCATTCCGCGCGGCCGGACACTGGGGCGATGATAGTATTTACACGTATGTTGCCCGGCACGCAGAAAAAACGCCGACCGCATATGCTGTGCGCGACCGCGTGCGCCGCGTCACCTATGCGGATTTGATTGATGCCGCCGACCGGCTGGCAGCCTCACTCCACGCCAGTGGCTTGCTCGCAGGAGACCGCGTCGCTGTCTGGTTGCCGAGCCGTATTGAGACTGCGACGGCCATGCTCGCTTGTTCCCGCAACGGCTATGTCTGCTGCCCCTCCCTGCATCGCGATCACACGACGGCAGATATCGTCTCGCTCCTGCAACGGATGCGCGCCAGCGCTTTGATAGCCGAGCGCGGCTATGGTTCTGACGCCGAGCGGCACGACATCTTCAAGCAGCTTGATGGCCTCACCACCCTCAAAGCAGTTCATCCGCTGGAAAAGCTGATTTCTGCGACAGACGCTTGGCTCTGGCCGTCTTTGCCGGGGCGTGCCTCAAGCCGCGGTGATGATCCCGACAGCATCATTTACCTCGCCTTCACATCGGGCACCACGGGCGTCCCAAAAGGCGTCATGCATTCCGACAACACACTCCTCGCCAATGCGCTGACACTGTCGGCAGACTGGGAGCTTGGGGCTGACGCCTGCATCTATTCGATGAGTCCACTCAGTCACAATCTTGGGTTTGGCGCGCTGATCATGACCCTTGCGCGGGGTGGCGAATTTGTAATTCATGACATGGCACGAGGCGAAAGTCTCATCGGCCGCATCCTGGAAACAGATGCGAGTTTCCTGATTGGCGTCCCCACCCACGCCATCGATCTTCTAGCGGAACTGCGCGCACGGGGGCTCTCGAAGCTGGGACGAGTCAAGGGCATGCGCGTGTCGGGTGCATCAATTCCTCCCAATGTGGCGGAGGGACTTCTGGCCCATGGTGTCGTGCCGCAGAGCGGCTTTGGCATGACAGAGGCTGGCTCACACCATTACACGCTGCCCGGCGATTCCGCCCAGCGCATTTGCGAGACGTCCGGGCGTGCCTGCGCCACTTACGATGTCAGGATCTTTGCGAAAGATGATCCCAACCTTGAGGTTTCTCCCGGCGACGTTGGGCAAATTTGCGGTCGCGGTGCCAGCCTGATGCTTGGTTATTTCGACGATCAGGACGCAACGGAAAGCAGCTTCAATGCGTCTGGCTGGTTCATCACGGGTGATCTTGGCTGGGTCGATGCCGATGGGTATTTGCGCGTTACCGGTCGCAAGAAGGATGTCATCATACGCGGCGGCCATAACATTTATCCGGCACGCATTGAGGCGCTGGCCCTGCGCCATGCCGATGTTCTGCATGCGGCAGCTGTCGCGGTTGACGACGATCGGCTTGGTGAAAAAGTCTGCCTTGTTGTTGCGCCAAAGCCCGGACATATGATCGATGTGGCTTTGATGCTGGAACATCTGGAAGACGCAGGCTTGTCAAAATATGACATGCCTGAATATTTCGTCACCCAATCGCGTCTCCCCCTTACAGCCAGCGGCAAAATTCTGAAACGGGAAATTCTCGACTCGATCAAGGATGGTCGCGTGACACCAATCCCGGTGCGGTATCAAGTGAAGGCCGCAACATGAGCGCCGCTGCAACCACACCTGCCGGTCAAGGACTGGCGCAGCTTCGCCGTGAAATGGCCCGCGCGCCCTATCATGCCTTCCTTGAACCCGAGGCACTGACCGCTGATTCAGCGACCGGTCTTGTTACAATCGGCCTGAAGGCGAAGCCCGAATTTCGACGTGCGTATGACAGCGAAGACTGGCACGGCGGTGTAATCGCCGCCCTCATCGACATCACCGCCCATGCGGCCGTTGCGGTCGTCACCGGTGATGTTGCACCCACGATTGACCTGCGTATCGATTATGTCAGCGCAGCCAGCGGCGACCTTATTGCCACCGGCACCATGATCAAGGCAGGCCGCTCGATCGGACGATCGGACGTCGCTGTGCGCGACGCCAAAAACAAAATCGTTGCTTTGGGACGGGGCACGTTCAGTACCCTGTCCACGCCGCGGCAAAGCTGAGGAACGCCTGTGCAAGCTGTTGTCCTCGACACATTCGGAACGTTTGAGAACGGCAAGGTGATGGACATTCCGCGACCCGTTCCGGGTCCCGATGACATCCTGATCGAAGTTCATGCTGCACCGGTCAATTATGTCGATCTCGTCGTGGCAGCCGGGTCCTACCAGTTTCCACCGCCCCTTCCCTACACACCCGGCAAAGGTCCGGCGGGACTCATCGTTGCGCGCGGCGCAAACGTGAAATCCCTCAACATCGGCGACCGTATTCTGGGAATGGCTGAATCCGGCGGTTACGCCGAATATGCCCTCGCTCCGGCAAAGGATTGCTACCGCATTCCCGACAGCATGACGTTCATGCAGGCCGGCGCCATGTCGCTGGCCTATGATACCGCATGGTTTGCGCTGACAGACCGGGCGCAGATCGCACCCGGTGACAGCGTCCTCGTGCTGGGCGCTACCAGTGCCGTGGGGCGCGCCTGCCTGCAATTGGCAAAAGCCATGGGAGCGCGCACCATCGGCGCTGTGTCATCGCAAAAACGCGCTGTCATCGCGCGCGCCGCTGGCGCAGATGACATTGTTGATCTCTCAGCGGCAGACCTGCGCAACAATCTGCGCGACCAGGTTTTCAACGTGACGGATCACAAAGGCGCCGACATCCTTATTGATATGCTTGGCGGTGATCCGTTTGATGCGGCCATCCGCGCACTGGCCTGGCGCGGTCGCGCCGTGATTGTCGGCTTTGCTGCGGGCCGCATTCCAACACTCAAGATCAATTATCTCATGCTGAAAAATATAGCCGTCAGTGGCCTGCAGGTGAGCGACTATCGCAAACGCAGGCCCGACATGATGGCAAGATGTTACGAGAGCATCTTCGGCTATTTTCAGCAAGGCCTTCTCGATTTCGGTCCTGTGAGCCAATTTCCACTTTCGGATTTCAAGATCGCCATGGGCCTGATTGACCGGCGTGAAGCCGAAGGCCGCGTCATCCTTCATCCTGCGCGGACGTGACCGATGAAATTGCCGCCCTTCGATTATGCCAGTCCCACGTCCATCACAGATGCTGTGGCATTGCTCGCGGCCGGCAAGGGTGAGGCGCGACTTCTTGCTGGCGGTCAGAGTCTCCTTCCGGTGATGGCATTTCGCCTTGCCAACCCTGCGCTGCTGATCGACATGCGCAAGATCCCTGACCTGCAGACGATTGCGGTTGACGATCGGGGCGTGCGGCTCGGTGCGCTCGTCAGATGGTGCGACATCGCCAATAGTCCGGCTTTGAAAAAAGCCCTGCCACTTCTGCCCAATGCAATCGAGCACGTGGCGCATTACGCGATCCAGACGCGCGGTACGGTGGGCGGAAGTCTCGGCCATGCTGATCCGGCTGCCGAGTTTCCAGGGCTTGCCGTCACCTGCGACGCCATGATCGAGATTGAAGGTTCTGCAGGCCGGCGCGAAATGCCTGCGAACACCCTCTTCACCGGCCCCCTGCAGACAAGCCTTGGCCATGACGACATCATCGTCGCGATCCGGTTTCCCCCTTGGCCCGCCGACAGAAAATGGGCCTTTGAAGAATTTTCCCGGCGTCACGGTGACTTCGCACTCGCGGCCATCGCCGTCTTTTATGATCTGGACGACAGCGGCCGAATTGCAAACGCGCATGTCGGCGTGATCGCCGCAACAGACAAGCCGACGCGCCTTCCCACAGCGGAGGCCGCGCTCAATGGACAAATGCCAAATAGCGAGTGCTTTATCGCCGCGTCCGAGGCTGCAGCACAGGCCTGCAATCCATCGGCTGACATTCATGCCAGTGCAGATTATCGCCGCTCACTTGTCAGGACATTGCTGACACGCGCCCTGCGCAAGACTTTGAACTGAGGTTTTTCATGCGAACCACGTTCCACGTCAACCAGCGTGCCGTCAGCGTCGACGTGTCGCCGCGCATGACCCTTGGCGATTGCCTGCGCCATGAACTCAAACTGACAGGAACGCATATTGCGTGCGAGCATGGCGTGTGCGGCGCCTGCACTGTCATCGTGGATGGTGAAGCCGTGCGCTCCTGCCTGACACTCGCTGTGCAGGCGGACGGCACATATATCACGACGATTGAGGGCCTGAGCGACGGCGAGGCTTTGTCGCCGCTTCAATTGGCGTTCCGCAAGCATCATGCCTTGCAGTGCGGTTTTTGCACACCGGGTATTCTCACCACGTTGCACGCCTTTCTGACACATAATCCCGATGCTGATGAAAACGCCATTCGCAATGTGCTCTCCGGCAATCTGTGCCGTTGCACCGGATATGTTTCGATCATTGCCGCAGCCATGGAAGCGCGCAGCGCTTATCGCGCCGGGGCAATCGCAAGATGAGGACAACAAACGCCTATATTGGTGGACACATCGAACGCGTTGAGGATGATCGATTCCTGCGCGGCATCGGCCAATATGTGGATGACCTGCAACGCGAGACAACCTGGCACGCAGCGGTGTTTCGAAGTTCTGTCGCGCATGGCACGGTCCACGGGATCGACACATCCATCGCACTTTCGATGCCCGGCGTCAGAGCCGTCCTGACGGCGCAGGATATCGACGGCGAGATCCCTCTTATCCCGTTTCGTCGACCAAACCCAACGATCAGGCCTTATGCGCAGCCGGTCATTGCCAAGGATAAGGTGCGCTATTTCGGCGAACCCCTCGCGCTTGTGCTCGCGGACACACCGGAACTTGCCGAGGATGCACTTGCAGGAATCGCGGTGCGCATTGATGCGCTGCCGCCCGTGCTTACACGCGAAACATGCATGGCGTCATCGACACTTTTGTTCGACGATACGACGTCCAATGTCGCATCCGTTTTTCTTGCCGACAAGGGAGACGTCGAACACGCGTTTCAGACCGCTGCTGTCATTGTTCGCGGGCATTTCTCGACACAGCGCCAAACAGCCATGCCGATAGAAAATCGGGGACTTCTTGCAGAATGGGATCCGCGCGCGCAACACCTTCAGATGCATGGTGCCGCCAAGCTGCCCTTCTTCAATCGCAAATGCCTTGCGCATATGATGCAACTGCCTGAGGCGGCCGTGGATTATATCGAGGTGGATGTCGGTGGCGGCTTTGGCGCACGCGGCGAATTCTACCCGGAAGATTACCT
>CAIZGQ010000624.1 GCA_903932565.1 uncultured Hyphomicrobiales bacterium | reverse complement strand
GGGCCTTCGCAATTGCGCGGGGCTCACCATCGAGCCAAAAAGCGGCGATCTGTGGTGTGCGGTCAACGAGCGCGACCTGCTTGGAGATGATTTGCCGCCCGATTATGCGACCCGCGTCCACGCCGGACAGTTTTTTGGCTGGCCCTGGTACTATATTGGTGCGCACGAGGATCCGCGTCTGCGCGGGCAGCGTCCGGATTTGGCGCAGCACGTCAAAGTGCCGGATGTGCTTTTCCAGCCCCATTCAGCCCCGCTGCAGATCGTCTTCTACGGTGCTGACACGTTCCCGGCTGATTTTCGCGGCAATGCCTTTGTGACGCTTCACGGCTCCTGGAACCGGGCCAAGCGGACGGGTTACAAGGTTGTGCGCATCGTATTCAAAAATGGCCAGCCGACAGGTGAATACGAAGACTTTCTGACCGGGTTCGTTTCGAGCGATACATCGGTTTGGGGGCGCCCGGTGGGCGTGGCCGTGGACAAAGATGGTGCACTGCTTGTTTGCGAGGATGCCAACGGTACCATCTGGCGCGTCAGTGCGACGCGGCAATGAGATCAGTCGGCCGTGGGAAGCCGTCGAATCGTAAATTCGATGGACCCATCGGAAAGCTCCCGCCAGGATTCGATTTCGGTCATGTAAGCGGCTTTGGGGAAATCGTCGAACCATTGGCGAGCCTTGGCGCGGGCCTCAAGGCGCGAAAGCGTAAACGTTTCGCGCCGCCACGTGCTCGAACTCGCACCGGATCCTGCAGCACCTTCCGTGCGCCAGCGGTTTTGTTGGCCGCGTTGCGCGAGGCTTTTGGCCACATCTGCGGGGTATCTGCGCCCAGACTTCATCACGCACTCCAAACTGAACACAACATTATCTCATTCCGGGCGAAGCTTGGAGTCGGGCGGCCAGCGAGGCAGAAAAAACTTAAGCTTATGGTGCATGCGCTGAACCCAAGCGACGGCTCGCAATCGTCGCAACGGCGGCCCAGGAACAACCGTCACCTATTCCACCAGTCTGGTCAGAATCAGTCCGTTGACTTCGCCGCATTGCCAATGTGGGTGCAGGAGGCTTAAATCGGGATCATGTGGTCTTTTGCCAACCCGAGCGTTTTCCTCAGATTGACGTCACGCGCGTTGCCGTGGCTCAGCGGGCTCACGGTCGTTCTGATCGCGGTTGGGCTTTATGGCGCGTTCCGCTCGCCCGCGGATTACCAGCAGGGCGAGACGGTCAAGATCATGTATCTTCATGTGCCGGCAGCCTGGCTTTCGATGCTCATTTACGGTGTGATGGCCGCAGCTGCACTTGGCACGCTCGTCTGGCGCCATCCGTTGGCGGACGCCGCGCAAAAAGCAGCCGCACCCATCGGCGCAGGCTTTACCTTTATTTGTCTCGTGACCGGATCGCTTTGGGGCAAGCCCATGTGGGGAACATGGTGGGTCTGGGACGCGCGCCTCACATCCGTGCTGGTCCTGTTTCTGATTTACCTCGGCCTCATTGCGCTGTGGCAGACGATTGACGATGCCGGCAAGGCCGCCCGCGCGGCAGCGGTGTTAACGCTCGTGGGCGTCGTCAATTTGCCGATCATCAAGTTCTCCGTGGACTGGTGGAACACGCTGCACCAGCCGGCGTCCGTGTTTCGGATCGGCGGTCCGACGATTGATGCATCCATGCTGTGGCCGCTGCTCACCATGGCGTTAGGCTCAACGCTCCTTTTCGTGACGTTGCATCTGATGGCAATCCGCAACGAAATTCTGCGCCGTCGGCTTCGTCGCATGGCCCTGCGCCTTGCCATGGGCGAGCCCAAGCCCTCTGTGGCCCGCCTCCTGGAACCCACCGGCCCTGACGCCGCGGTTCAGCACTGAGCAGACAATGCCTGAACCACATTTTGGATTTATCCTGTCAGCCTTCGCGATCACCATTGCCGTTGTCGGCGGTATGGTGATTTCGCTTCTGCTTGAGCATCGTCGTCTGAAAGCTGATCTCACGCAGATTTCAGCAAAATTGCCAGCGTCCGGGGAGCAGGACCAAGGCGGGCGCAAACTTGATGGCGAATAATCCGCAAGATCTCGCGGTGGTCGCTCCAAAGCGTCGCCGGATCCCGTTTTTGGCGATCCTACCGCTGCTCGCTTTCGGCCTTCTGGCCGTCTTGTTTGCAAAGCAATTGCTGGTTGGTGGCGATACGTCCCGGTTGCCATCGCCGCTGATTGGCAAGCAAGCGCCGATGACCGACCTGCCCGCCTTGGAAGGTGTCAATGTTCCGGGCTTATCTGCGAATATCCTGCGCGATGGCCATGTGACGCTGGTGAACGTCTTTGCGTCCTGGTGCATCCCGTGCCGTGCCGAGCACGAGTTCTTGATGAAATTGGCCGCCGATCCTGCGCTCAAAAGCAAGGGTGTGCGGATTGCAGGCATCTCTTACAAGGACGAGGCGGACAAGGCGCGCGCGTTTCTATCCCGTGGTAATCCCTATGAACTCATCGGTGTCGATCGTCCCGGACGTGCGGCCATCGACTGGGGTGTTTACGGTGTGCCCGAAACGTTCGTGGTTCGGGGGGACGGGCGGATCGCTTACAAGTTGATCGGCGAAATCAACGAGGCCAATACGCGCGACCTGCTGTTGCCAGAGATCGACAAGGCGCTGCACTAGACCGCAATCATTTTCGCTGTGCATGTCGCGCTTGCTTTTTCAGGCAGAAGGCGTACACACACGCGAAATCAAACATCTCATCACGGTCATTCTTGGATGGCTGAATTGTGAGAGTGGGCTCCTCCGGGAACCTGCTCTTTTCTGCTTGGCTGCTTTCTGTCCCATTTCGACGACAAGAAGCAGCGACAACCAGTCAAACGACAGGATCGTTGGTCGGGTTTCATGGAGTTTTACTTGCGCGACGTGCAACCAGAAACCAATCCCGTCGAGGCCACAGAGGTGGATGAGGCTATTATTTTGGCCGACCTCGATGAGCCTCGCCTCGTGGTCGAGACGGGGCCAGCGGCCCGGATTGCGCATCTGGCTGAGCCCGTGCTCAAGGACCTCGGGTACCGACTCGTCAGGGTGAAGGTGTCGGCTGCCAACGGCACCACGGTGCAGATTATGGCTGAGCGCGCCGATGGTCAGATGAATGTACGCGATTGCGAGCTCGCGAGCACGGCGCTGTCAGCTGTGTTTGATGTCGAAGACGTCATCTCGCAGGCATGGCATCTTGAGATGTCTTCGCCCGGCATCGATCGTCCGCTTGTGCGTGTGTCCGATTTCAAACGGGCCATTGGTCATGAAGCGAAATTTGAAACCGGCATCCTGATCCATGGGCGCAAGCGTTGGCGCGGATGGATTGAACGCGTCGAAGGCGACGATCGCGATGCGGTGTTGTTTTTCCGCCGCACGGACTCGCTTCCCGAGGAGCCTGCGGATGTCAACATTCCGCTCAAGGAACTCGCGGAAGGTCGTCTGATCCTGACCGAGGCTTTGATCCGTGAATCGCTGCGCGCCGCCAAGGCTGCGCTGAAAGCCTCGGGTGAGGAAGACACGATTACCGATGAAGCTGACAAAGCTGATCAGTCGGCCCCCGTTGAGGCATCCCGCCCCGCTCCGGGTCGCTTTGCGGCGCGTCAGCCAAAGCCAATGCCGCTGCGGCCCGCCGGCCACAAGTCCACGAAACAACGTGCTCCGGGCGCAGGTCGCCCGAAGTCCTGACTGCCGTTTGAAGGAGAGATCCCATGGCCGTAAGCGCCAACCGACTTGAATTGCTGCAGATCGCTGATGCGGTCGCGCGTGAAAAATCTATTTCGCGCGAAATCGTCTTGGGCTCGATGGAAGAAGCGTTGGCGAAAGCCGCGCGGTCCCGTTACGGCCAGGAAACCGAGATCAAGGTCGAGATCAATCCGCGCAGCGGCGAGATCAAGTTCTGGCGCTTGCTGCTGGTCGTTGACGAAGTCGAGAACGATTCCCAGCAAATCCTGCTGGAAGATGCGCGCCGCAAGAATCCGGCAGCCGAAGTTGGCGACTGGATTTCAGAGCAATTGCCGCCCTTCGATTTTGGCCGCATTCCAGCCCAGTCTGCCAAACAGGTAATTGTGCAGAAGGTGCGCGAAGCAGAGCGCGACAATCAATATCGCGAATACAAGGACCGCATCGGCGACATCGTCTCGGGCATCGTCAAGCGCGTTGAATATGGAAACGTGATTGCAGATCTTGGACGGGGCGAAGCCATTATCCGCCGTGATGAGTTGATTCCGCGCGAAACGTTCAAGGTTGGTGATCGTGTCCGCGCTTACGTTTACGATGTGCGCCGCGAGCCGCGCGGGCCGCAGATTTTTCTGTCCCGTACCCATCCGCAATTCACGGCCAAGTTGTTCGCGCAGGAAGTGCCTGAAATCTACGATGGCATCATCGAAGTGAAATCGGTTGCTCGTGATCCAGGCTCGCGCGCCAAGATCGGCGTCGTGTCGCGCGATTCCTCGATTGATCCCGTGGGTGCTTGCGTTGGTATGCGCGGTTCGCGCGTGCAGGCCGTGGTCAATGAGTTGCAGGGCGAGAAGATCGACATCATTCCGTGGTCGCCCGATGCGGCGACGTTTATTGTGAATGCGCTGCAGCCTGCAGAAGTCGTCAAGGTTGTTCTGGATGAGGATTCATCCCGCATTGAAGTTGTCGTGCCTGATGACCAATTATCATTGGCGATCGGGCGTCGCGGCCAGAACGTTCGGCTTGCGTCGCAATTGACCGGTTGGGATATTGATATTCTGACCGAGGCGGAAGAATCCGAGCGTCGCCAGAAAGAATTTGCTGAGCGCACGGCCATTTTCATGAACGCGCTTGATGTGGACGAAGTCGTCGGGCAGTTGCTTGCATCCGAAGGGTTCCGTTCCATTGAAGAACTGGCCTACGTGGACGATGTCGAGCTTGCTGCTATCGAAGGCTTTGACGAAGAAACTGCAAATGAGATTCAGACCCGCGCGCGAGATTATCTGGCGCGTATCGAGGCTGAACTGGACGCCCGTCGTAAGGAGCTTGGCGTGGCTGATGACTTGAAGGAAATCGACGGTGTCACGGCAGCTATGCTGGTGAAGCTCGGCGAGAATGACGTGAAGACAGTTGAAGACCTCGCTGGCTGCGCAACCGACGATCTCGTGGGTTGGACTGAGCGCAAGGATGGCGAGACGGTTAAACATGCCGGTTATCTTGATGGCATGGAGCTGTCGAAAGAGAATGCAGAAGGGCTCATCATGGCCGCGCGTCTCAAGGCGGGTTGGATTGAGTCCTTGCCTGAGCCGGTGGTTCCTGCCGATGCGGCTGAGGCAACCGGGTCGGCGGCCTGATGTTGAATGGGGCACGTCCTGCTCGACCAGACCGCAACGGATGAAGACTTTGATCCGGGTCCGGACACCGGGCCGCAGCGGACATGCATTGTGTCCCGTGCGGTCGGACGTCCGGACGAGATGTTGCGATTTGTGTTGGGTCCGGACGGGTGCGTTGTCCCCGATCTGAAACGGAAATTACCCGGGCGCGGTGTTTGGGTTTCGCTGTCCGCGACAGTTTTAGGGGATGCCCTTCGCAAAAAGGCATTTTCAAGAGGCTTCAAGACGGCGGTGGCGACCCCGGTCGGCTTAGTGGAAACGGTGGATGCCTTGCTTGAGCGGGACGCGCTTCAGGCTCTGTCATTTGCCAACAAGGCAGGCCTCGTCGTCATGGGGTCCGCGAAGGTTGAGACGGCGATCGGGCGCGGTGGCGTTCGCGCACTGTTGCATGCCAGCGATGGATCAGCGGATGGCGCCCGGAAGATATTGCAGGCGGTCACGCGCCAGCGGGGAGACCCTCTGGCATTGCCCGTAATCGATGTGTTTTCCTCGAGCCAAATGGATTTGGCATTGGGGCGGACAAATGTGATACATGCTGCGCTCGGAGTGGGTCCTGCCAGCAACAATGTTATCGCGCGTTGGAGTCGGTTGGTGCAGTACCGTCAGGGCTGGTCAGCGCGCCGTGCCGAGGAGAATACGTCCCTGCCTGTTGGGTCTGAAGAGAACCGAACAGCCGGGGGCCGAGACAAATAGGCAATCTGATCAATTGATGACGCATGTGCCCGGGACGGGGTCCCGGGGTCCGACGAGATGGTGAACGGGCTCGGCCCGAGGATTCGATACTAATGACGGAAACGAAGAATACCGGCGACAAGACTTTGACAGTTGGTGCTCCCAAGACGCTTTCACTCAAGCGTCCTGTGGAGCAGGGAGTCGTGCGTCAAAGCTTTTCCCATGGCCGCAGCAAGCCGGTCGTGGTTGAGAAGGTCAAGACACGTACGATCGCCCCGCCATCAGCAAAGCCTGCTGCCGCGCCGCCCGTGCCCGCACCCGCCCCCGCGCCGGTTGTTGTTGCTCCGATTGCCCCGATTGCAAAACCCGTTGTGGCGCCTGTGGTTGAGGCGCCTGTCGCGGCACCCGTCGTTGCTGAGGCGCCGAAGGTCGCGGCCCCTGTCGTCGAGCAAGTTGTTGTCGCAAAGGCTCCGGACCCCGTCATCGCTGCGCCGGTTGTCGCGCCAGCCCCAATTACAGCCCCAATACCTGCCCCGGCCCCTGCGCCTGTTGCGGCCCGCGCTGCCGCGCCAGTTCCGGCTGCTGCAGCAACGCCCGCAGCGCCTGCTCGTTCAGGTACAGGACGCGCCAGCCCGGCGGGCAATCGGCCATCCACTGCAAACCGGCCCCAGACTGGCGTGGTTCTGCGGTCCTTGACGGAAGAGGAGCGGGAATCGCGCACGCGGGCACTCGCCGGTGCCAAGGAACGCGAAGAGGCGGATCGTCGTCGCCAGGAGATCGAAGCCAAGCTGCGCGCCGAGCGTGACGCTGCCGACCGCCTTGAGCGTGACGCTGCCGAAGCCCGCAAGCGCGAGGAAGACGCGCGTCGTGCAACTGAGATGGATGCCAAGCGTCGATCTGAGGCGGAAGCCAAGCGTCGCCTCGAAGGTGGCGCACCCGCTGCGACACCGGTGGG
>CAIZGQ010000623.1 GCA_903932565.1 uncultured Hyphomicrobiales bacterium | reverse complement strand
CAGACACGATCAACGACGACGCCGGGGTCAGGGCAGCAAAAATAATGTTGCGTGCCTCATCAGGAATCTGAACCTGGGTCAGCGCTGTTTGCGGTGTTAAAATCTGCTCGTTGGCTACTGCGGCCTGAACTGGCACCTGCGGCAGATGGCGTTTCGCGGTTTGCCGCAGTTTCAAGGCCACGCGCTCGCGTTCTCGTTGGAGTGAAATCGACGACGGCACTGTGGCCACGCTCCATTTCATCGGCTGCGCCGGGGCAATCGGTGACAGCAACGTATAGACGTGCGTCCCAAGGGCGGGGGCTTCCGGCAGGAACGAGATTTTGGTTTCGTACACAGGTTTGAAGTTTTGCCGAACGTAAAGCTTTCCATCGCGCTTGCTGATAAAAATGGATAGCGGTCCTGCGCTCTTATCCAGCACAAAAGGTTTGGGAGCGTCGGCTGCGGGCGCAGTCGGATCAGGAGTGCTCGCAGTTTGCGTCGCCGCAAGTTGAATGGAATTTGGGTTAGTCTCCGGGCTTATTGTAACAGCGACGGTTGGTGCAGGTGCGCTTGCGCTGTCAGGCGCCGGCTCAGGCCTTGGGGCCGCCGCAAGGGTCGCTTCGTTAGCATCGTTCTTTGCAACAACGCTCTCAGACGTCGGAACCACAGCCTCGCCAAGATGTGGCTTTACATCATCCGCAGCCTGGCCCGCGGATATGACCACGTTCTTTATGTCCGCAGGTTGCACCGCGATCTCTGTTGCAACGCTGGCCTTGGCCTCGGCGTGTGCAGGCTCAACTGCTCGATCGGACGTTTGCGCAGCAGGGGCCCCTGCTGCCGCAGTCAGCTTTTCTGATGCGGCTGGCGGTTGTGCCGTCGCAACCGGGAGCTTTGTATCCGGCGTCTCGGATGCGACAGCGGGCTTTGGCATAAAAATTTCGGGCGCGTCGAATTCCGCCAGCGACACGTCTTCGTTGGCAACAATCACGCGCACGCCCAGCTTGGTAATCTTCCAGAGCTTCATGGCAAAAGCCTGCGGCAGGCGAATACATCCATGTGATGCCGGACGGCCTGTGACATGGCCTTCATGCAGGGCCACGCCAGACCATGTGATGCGCTGCATGAAGGGCATCGGCGCATCGGAATAGATATTTGACCGGTGGAAGCGATCTTTTTGGATAACAGTGAAGATACCAGTTGGCGTTTCGTGCCCTGCGACGCCCGTGGACACCATGGTTGTGGTGACTGGTTTCATGCCGTCATAGAGGGTCAACCGCTGCTTGCTGATCGACACGATGATGGTGAGCGGGCCCTGCGGTTTAAACTCGGGCTCAACCACAGACTTGGCAGCATGGGCGCGATGGTGGTGGCGAGATTTGGCTTGCGCTGGTGCTGGTGCAAACGAAGCGACTGTCGTCAAAAGCATGAGCGTGGCCGCTGTCGTTACAAATGCACGGCTTTTTGAAGACATATCAAGCTCCAGAGCGTCTTATTCGAGCGACGTTATGAAAGTGATGATTGTTTGATTCGCTTAACAGGGGCTATGCGTTCACTTCACAAAGCTAAACCAGCCAATGGGCGGTTCCTAGGCAAGCTCTGCTTTACACAGCGGAATTACAGCAGGTGTGTCCCGCACGTTGCAGGCTGGCAGACGCGCCTGATGATAAGCCTGCCGGACCTGAACACGTGCCTGCGCGGCTGCAGCTCAAGTTGATCTGCCAGCTGCGCGGCCGATCTTAATCGATCGAAAACACGATCTTCTGCGCGCCTTTCCAAAGGACGGATTTGCCGAAGGCCTGCAATTGATCGAGCCCGTCGGTCAGCGTGATGAAGTGGTTTCCCGCCAGTTGGCCGGCCTTGCTGGCAAATTGTACCGGGCCATATCCGAGTAGGATTTCGGTCTCACTCACGCCGCCGGGGTAAAGAATAATCTGACCCGGGGCAGGGTAGCTCGTTGCATTTTCATAGCCGACGCCGAACTGCATATCGCCGAGCGGAATCCAAACGCCCTCTCCGCTCCAGCGGACATGGATAACTTTGCTTTCGAACGGAAGGTGCTTGCGAAATGCAGCGCAAGTCTGCGGCGCCAGCGCGTCCTCGAAGTGACCGCTAAATTCAAAATCGCCCGCGACAACCCGCAGCTTCATCATGTCCAAGCCCCCGAAAGCAGAAGCTTTTCCTTTACCATAAGAACTTGTGCCCGCAACCCTGTCTCCCGCCGCGCCTTCGGGCCGAGGGCCAGGAGGTTTGACGGCGGGTTGGACGACCAAATTGGCGCCAGCGCATCACCGACGCTGGGGATTGGCGTTTACCAAACGTCATAAGAAGCATCGAAAACAGTGATTTAATAGGCATTCTCCGATCAGATTCAGAGATTATTAAGTCCCCCGAAACTAGCGTGATGCATCGTTGTACGTGCTTCTTGGATCGATCTCGAAACGAGTGCGCTGGCTCAGTTGAGAACTTCGGGCGGCAGATAGGATGGACAGTTCGCACACACATATGGCCGGAAAGGAAACCCGCCCGAGGCGGTTCCTGCGCTTTTTCAAGAGCAGACGGGCGGCCGTCGCACTGGAATTTGCGTTCATTGCGCCGTTCCTGTTTGTGCTCATCTTTTTCATTATTTGGACCGGTTACGCGTTTGTGATGGGGCAGGCCTTAAGCTCCGCAACCCAAAAAGCATCGCGCCAAATCGCAACCGGTAGCGTGCAAGCCGCGCAAATGACGAAGGATCAGTTTCGCACGAACGTAGTCTGTGCGCAGCTTCCAGTGATGTTCACCTGCAGCAATGTTATTGTGAACGTGCAGACTGTCCCAACCAACGACAGCTCATACCCGAACGAATACTACAGCTTCGTCAACAGCACGCAGACGGGCCTTGTTACGCCAGCTCTGGATAATTCCACGACAAGTTTTTGCCCAGGCAACGCGCAAAGCTACGTTTATGTCCAGATCCTTTATCCCGTCAGTATCTTCTTGCCGTTTGTGACGCGCCTTGCTGGGCTGACAACGTTTCAAGGCCAGAGCACGCTGCTGATTTCATCGACAGCGACGTTTCTCAATGAACCATTTTCTGCGCCCGTTGCAGGCTGCTGATGATGGTCATCACGTGCGCTCAGAAGATCAGACTAAGCCATCCACTCTGGGGGTTTCTCAAATGTCGTGCCGGCTTGGCAGCTGTTGAAACAGCGATCATTTT
>CAIZGQ010000622.1 GCA_903932565.1 uncultured Hyphomicrobiales bacterium | reverse complement strand
CGTGGACGGGAATTTCATTCGCGGCCAGGGCCTCGTGATGGAGTCAAAGGGCGTGCATCTGCGCTCGGACGAGATGCTGACGGCCGTTGTTGGCGTGGATGATGTGATTGTCGTCACCACGGCGGATGCCGTGCTGGTGCTGGGCAAGCAGCATGCCGACAAGGTGAAGCACGTTGTCGAGCGCCTGAAGGCTGAGGGGCGGACAGAAGCCGTCGCCCACAAGCGCGTCTACCGGCCGTGGGGCTATTACCAAAGCATCGACACCGGCGCGCGCTATCAGGTGAAGCGAATTGTCGTCACGCCCGCCGGGCGCTTGTCTTTGCAAAAACACCACCATCGCGCCGAGCACTGGATTGTGGTGAAGGGAACGGCGGAAGTGACCTGTGACGAGACCATCAAGCTGGTGCACGAAAACGAGTCGATCTATCTGCCCATCGGCTCGGTGCATCGCCTGACCAACCCCGGCAAAATCGACCTTGAGCTGATCGAGGTCCAGACCGGATCGTATCTGGGCGAAGACGACATCATTCGTATTGAGGATGTTTATAACCGGGCGTGAGGTGCAAAAAAACCTCTCCCACCGAACCCGGGGTTCGGCATTTTAAATGCGCAAGTCGGGTAAACCCGACTTGCGTCGAGAGGGTGGCGCGTTTCGCGCCGGGTGAGGGTGACCGAGAACCCGCCTAAAACCCTCATCCGTCACGCTGCGCGTGCCACCTTCTTCTCCCCTGGGAGAAGGTTACCCGCCGACCTTCGGGCGCAGGCGCAGCACCACATCAATGCGGGCGATTTCCATCCCCTCTGGCACCTCAGGGAGTTTGCCAATCTCGATGTCGGCGGGCGCGATATCCGTCAGCTCATTGTTCGTCTCGAACAAGAAGTGATGATGGTCCGACGTGTTGGTATCAAAATGCGATTTCGCCCCATCGGTGGCGATTTCGCGCAGCAGCCCCGCGCGGGTGAATTGATGCAGGGTGTTGTAGATCGTTGCCAGCGATACCGGCACGCGGGCGTCGACCGCCTCTTCAAACAAGCGCTCAGCCGTCACGTGGCGATGCCCCTTGGAATAAAGGAGCCAACCCAAGGCCAAACGCTGGCGCGTTGGGCGCATCCCGGCGACCCGAAGATTTTCACGCAGGTCGTGCATCGGGCAGCCGCGCAAGCCCGACCCTGCCGGTTTCGCCTGGCGCACGGGGCGCATGCCAACCGCAGGCTGGACTGTGAAACGGGGCGGAATTGGCGGTAAGGTGCGGGACATGGCCATCAGGTGGGTGAAGAACTCAGTTGGGATACCAACATAAGGTCATGGGCCCCTGTGTGCAACAAAGGTTCCCATTGGCAGCATGGCGGCAATTGGTTAAGGCTGCGCTCCCGCGCGGCGAACGACCCCCGGCCCGGTTCCTGTGACTGACAGAATCGTGCGACTTTCAGTCGTGACAACGCTATGTTAACAAGACGCCCGCGCGAGCCCGGCAGTCCGGAACCGCTTCTATTCAAGGTGGACAAGAGAATGGTCGAGCGGCGCTCGAGCTTCGAGTACGAAGAGCTTCTGGCCTGTGGCCGGGGCGAACTGTTTGGCACGGGCAATGCGCAGCTGCCTTTGCCGCCCATGCTGATGTTTGATCGCATCGCGGAGATTTCCGAGACCGGTGGGGCCAACAACAAAGGCTTCATCCGGGCCGAGCTTGAGGTGAAGCCGGACCTCTGGTTTTTTGCCTGTCATTTCAAGGGCGATCCGGTGATGCCGGGCTGCCTTGGCCTTGATGCGCTTTGGCAGCTCGTCGGCTTTTATCTTGGCTGGCTTGGCTCACCCGGCAAGGGCCGTGCGCTTGGCGTGGGCGAAGTGAAATTCGCCGACCAGGTGCTGCCGTCGGTCAAAAAAGTCGTATACGGGATCGACTTCAAGCGCGTGTTCCGCGGCAAGCTCGTACTGGGCATCGCTGATGGATGGCTGGAAGCCGATGGCCGTCGTATCTACGAGGCCAAGGATCTTCGGGTCGGCCTTTTCCAACCGGAAGCCCCAGCTGCTGCCTGATGGCAGCACAGCGGCAAACCGATCTGGAGTTTCAAGCATGAGACGTGTTGTCGTCACCGGGATGGGGATTGTCTCCGCCATCGGAAATAACACGCAGGAAGTCACGACTTCGCTGCGTGAGGGCCGCTCTGGCATCGTCAAGGCCGCGCGCTACGCCGAGCTTGGCATGCGGTGCCAGGTGCATGGTGAGCCCACCCTGAAGCCTGAAGACGTCGTCGACCGGCGCGCCATGCGGTTCCATGGTGGCGGCACGGGCTGGAACCATGTCGCCATGGAACAGGCGATCAAGGATTCCGGGCTTGAGGAGAGCGAAATCTCCAACGAGCGCACCGGCATTATCATGGGCTCCGGCGGGCCCTCCGTTCGCACCCTGATCGAAGCCGCCGACACAACCCGCACCAAGGGCCCCAAGCGCGTTGGGCCGTTTGCGGTGCCCAAGGCCATGTCGTCGACTGCTTCGGCAACGCTCGCGACCTGGTTCAAGATCAAGGGCGTCAATTATTCGATCTCGTCAGCCTGCGCGACCTCCAGCCATTGCATCGGCAATGCAGCGGAGATGATCCAGTGGGGCAAGCAGGATGTGATGTTTGCCGGCGGCTGCGAAGAGCTCGATTGGGGCCTGTCCGTGCTGTTCGACGCGATGGGGGCCATGTCCTCGAGCTACAATGACACGCCAGCGACAGCGTCTCGCGCCTACGACATCAGCCGCGATGGCTTCGTCATTGCCGGCGGCGCCGGTGTGCTGGTGCTGGAAGAATATGAGCACGCCAAGGCACGCG
>CAIZGQ010000621.1 GCA_903932565.1 uncultured Hyphomicrobiales bacterium | reverse complement strand
GCAATCACAAAATCATCAAGCGACAAAACGGATGCGAGAAGAAAGCCGGCTGCGATGGACGGGGCTGCAAGCGGCAGCACAATTTGCCAAATGACAGCAAATGGCGTTGCGCCAAGGTCAGCCGCAGCTTCTTCCAGCGAGCGGTCAAGAGCCACCAGACGCGCATGCACGATCACCGCAACAAATCCCGCCCCGAGTGCCGCGTGACCAAGTACGATGGTGAGAAACCCCCGGTCGACATCGAGCGCAACAAACATCAGCAACAGCGAAAGGCCGGTGATGACTTCCGGCAGGATGAGCGGCGCATAGAGGAGCGCTGAAAAGAACGGTCGCCCGCGAAATCTGCCAAAGCGCGCAAGCACCAGTGCTGCAGACGTTCCTGCAAGGGTTGCGAGCGTGGCAGCCGTTGCGGCAACCGCAAGGCTCATGCGTGCAGCGGCAAGCATCTGCTCATCATGCCAGAGCGACGCGTACCATTGGGTTGAAAACCCACCCCACACGGTCACGAGCCGAGACGCATTGAAACTGTAAATCACCAGCAACAGAATGGGCCCGTAGAGAAAGCCGAACCCCAGCACCAAAGCTGCGAGATTGAACGTGGACAAACCCTTTCTCATCGGATGCGATCCAGATCGCGCATCTGCACGCGCTCAAAAACCAGCATCGGGATAACGAGCAGGACCAGCAACAAGATGGCGGCGGCTGACGCCGTTGGCCAATCGCGATTGTCGAAAAACTCACTCCACAAAGTGCGCCCGATCATCAAAGTGTCCGAGCCGCCGAGGAGGTCAGGTATGACAAACTCGCCAACGGCGGGCACAAACACCAGCAGGCAACCTGCAATGAGCCCGGGCAGTGACAGCGGAAATGTCACACGCCAGAAGGCCGCAAACGGACTTGCCCCAAGATCGGAAGCAGCCTCCACGAGGGCTGGGTCCTGACGGTCGAGCGCATTGAAAATCGGCAGCACCATGAACGGCAGATAGGAATAAACAATCCCGATCAGCACTGCCGTTTCTGTTGCAAAAATCTGCAGCGGCGCATCAATCAAGCCCACCCGAAGCAGGACGTGGTTGAGGAGCCCCTCGTCCTTCAGAATGGCAATCCAGGCATAGACGCGGATGAGAAAGCTTGTCCAGAACGGCGCGACTGCCAGTAGGATCAAGCCTGATTTGATGCGCGCAGGCGCACGTGAAATCGCAAAGGCGAGCGGATAAGCAACCAGCAGTGTCAAACCTGTCGAGAGGCCCGCAAGCCGCAGCGAGGACAAATAAGATGCAAGGTAGAGGCTATCATCGAACAGCCCTTGATAGGCCGCGCTCGACAGCGTGCTCAGCTTTTCAAGAAAAACCTCGACCCCAGCGCTGAATTCAAAAACGGGAACATAGGGCGGCTGCGCGAGCGCCGCCTGCGATAGTGATATTTTCAGAACGATGAGCAGGGGCACAAAGATAAGCACCAGGAGCCACAGCCAGCTGAACCCTGCCATCAGGCGCTCGGACAGCGGCTTTGTTTGCGTCGTCATCGCACCAACACCCGCGCGGCGGCGGGCGCAATCTCGAGGCCCACACGATCGCCGACCTGCGGCATGTGCACAGTCGCAGGGGTTGTAACCCGGATATCTTCGCTGGAGCCAATCTCGATTTTCAGCGACACCGTATCGCCGCGAAACATCACGTCGTGTACCACACCGGCAAAAAGCCCCTGCCCGGCTGGCACGATCTGAATTCGGTGCGGGCGCACACCGAGCATTACATCTTGCCCGGCAATAAGTTGTCCCTCGCCTTGTTCAACGCAGACCTGCAGTCTCACATCGTCGTGCAGGGCGACCTCGCAAATATCGCCGGCGTGGGAGACGATTTTTGCAGCCAGCACGTTCATATCGCCAAGAAACTCGGCCACAAAGCGGGACAATGGCTTATCAAAAATTTCACGCGGCGAGCCAACCTGCTCAATCTGCCCCGCGTTCATCACCGCCATCCTGGAGGCCATGACCATAGCTTCGTCCTGATCATGCGTGACGACAATAAAGCTCGTGCCGGTGTCCTTCTGCACGCGCATCAATTCAAGCTGCGTTTCTTCGCGCAACTTGCGATCAAGCGCTGCAAGCGGTTCGTCCAGCAGCAGAACTTTAGGGCCGCGGGCCAAGGCGCGCGCGAGCGCCACACGTTGACGCTGGCCGCCGGACAATTGGTCAGGCTTGCG
>CAIZGQ010000620.1 GCA_903932565.1 uncultured Hyphomicrobiales bacterium | reverse complement strand
TTGGCAACCGGCAGCGTGGCGATAGGAGCCTTCGATGCAGCCACAGATGACGATCATCGTGACAGGTGCCGCAGGCAATCTGGGGGCTGCGGTGGCAGTGGCGCTCGCTTCGCGTGGCGCGCGACTCGTGCTTGTGGACAGGACGCAGGAAGGCCTCACAGCGCTTGCCGAAAAATTGCCGACGGGCACGGATGTCTTGACACTGCCCGGCGTTGATCTTTCCGACCCGATCGCCGCCGACCACATGGTCAAGTCGGCCACAGCGCGGTTTGGCCAGGTCACTGGCCTCGTCAATACTATTGGTGGCTTTGCCATGGGCTCAATCCTGACGGACGCGCTGAAGCAATTCGACCTGATGATGCAGCTCAACGCGCGGATACCGCTCGTTACCAGCGCCGCAATCCTCCCAGTCCTGCAAGCTGCGAACTACGGTCGCATTGTTCACATTGCGGCAGGGCCCGGCTTGAAAGCGCCAGCCATGATGGGGGCCTATGCTGCGTCCAAAGCAGCTGTGATGCGGCTCGTGGAAAGCCTCGCCGAGGAACATGCCAAAGACCACATAACAGCAAACTGCATTTTGCCGGGGACGATTGACACGCCTCAAAACCGCGCGGCCATGCCGGATGCGGATACATCAAGCTGGGTCACGCCTGCGGCCATCGCAGAATTGATTGCGTTTCTTGTTTCTAAGGAAGGTGGCATCGTCACGGGCGCTGCCATACCCGCGTCCGGACCGGTTTGATGCAAACTTGGCTCTATGTCACGGCAAACCTTTACGCCGCCATAGGTGTGGTGGTGGGCTTCGCGTTCGCGCTGTTTGGGATAGACCGGGTGGATCCTGCCTCACACGGGGCCTATGCCGCGCGTGCGTTGCTCCTGCCCGGATTTATTTTGCTGTGGCCGCTCGTGCTTATCAGATGGGGTCAACTTGAAGTCCAGCGATCCCGTTTGGGGACTGGCTAGACCATGCAGCGTGCGCATCGCCGGGCCCATCTCCTGATCTGGTCGGGTATCGCTTGCGTGCTGCCCCTCGCGCTGATTGCACTCATGGGGATGAGGCCTGATTTTGCACGCGCGCGTCCTGCGATCCAGATTGGCGTGACCTCGGCGCCATCGACAAGCGCAGTCAAATGAGCGCGTCTTACCAGCCAATTTCGTGGAATCGAAACAAGATCATTTATGATGTCATGCTCCTCGTTGGCATTGCCACATATCTGCTTGTTTTTTTAAAAATCGGCCCGCTGGTCGATCCGTCTGCAGCCGCACTCGACCCAGCCGTGCTTCGCATGCGCGCTTTTGGGACATGTGCCTTTGTCTTATTGAGCCTCATCCTCGCCATCGGCCCTCTGGCGCGTCTGGATCATCGCTTTCTCCTGCTGCTGTACAATCGACGTCATTTTGGCGTGATAACCGCCGCGATTGCGCTCAGCCACGCGAGCTACGTCATAGATTGGTATTTCAATTACAGCCCAACGCCGAAATACCTTGCCCTTTTTACCGCCAACACAAGTTGGGGCTCACTGCGGGGCTTTCCGTTCGAATGGCTCGGCGTGTTCGGGTTGCTAGTTCTGGTGATCATGGCGCTGACGAGCCATGATTTCTGGTTGTCGTTCCTGACGCCACGCATTTGGAAGATGCT
>CAIZGQ010000619.1 GCA_903932565.1 uncultured Hyphomicrobiales bacterium | reverse complement strand
TCGGAAAGGCCAAGCTCCTCGATCAACGCCAATTGCGACGGGCTCAGCTTGTCACAGCGAAAATTATCTCTTGGCTGCGCATGGGGATCCACCACGGTGACACGCGCCCCGCGACGGGCGAACACGAGCGCTGCGATGCTACCAGCAAGGCCCGCACCCACGATCAGCACGTCGGACACGACCGCCCGTGATGACGACACCGTCACTTGCGATGGGGCGCAAGTGACATCACACACCTTTGAAGGCGTGGCTTCTGTTAAAACCATCGGGTTTTGCCCCACGACGCAGCCTGCGCGGATCTCGCCGACGCAGGCCGGTCACCAAGCGACTGTAATAGTCTATCGCTGGCAAGCTTACGCCTGGCCCGTGAATCAACGCTTAATTGGCAGCGCTGACCTGGTCGCGATCCCTGCCCTTAAAAGTCCGTCCAGGACTCAGCGTCAGATTGTGGCGCTGGCTTATAGGCAACAGCACTGCGGCCGGTGTTTTTCAGAGCCGGCATCGGCTTGTTTTGAGCGGATCCGTTGAAAGCCTTTGGCGCTGGCTGGCGGGCGCTCGACGGTTTGGAGGCCGAATATGCCGCCCCCGACGACCGTGACATTCCATCCGAGACGCGGAAGCGCCCCATGAGAGCCGACAGCTCATCCGCATCGCCAGCCAGGCTGTGACTGGCGGCCGTGGATTCCTCGACCATCGCGGCGTTCTGCTGGATGACGCTGTCCATCTCATTGACAGCAGTGCTCACCTGCTGGAGGCCTGTGGCCTGCGCCTGCGCGGAGACGGCGATCTCCCCGACAATCGCATTAATCTCGTTCACCTGGGCCACGATCTGGTCCAGCGCCGAGCCTGTGCGCCCGACAAGATCCACGCCCTGCTCAACCTGCGTCCGCGATGTGGAGATCAGTGTCTTGATTTCCTTGGCCGCATCGGCCGAGCGCTGTGCCAGAGCGCGAACTTCCTGCGCCACAACGGCAAAACCACGTCCCGCGTCACCTGCACGCGCCGCCTCAACACCGGCGTTCAAGGCCAGCAAGTTTGTCTGGAAGGCAATTTCATCGATGACCCCGATGATCTGGCCGATATGCTGCGACGAGCTTTCAATATCGCCCATGGCGGAGACGGCCGCCTTCACAATGCCGCTCGAGTCCACTGCGGTGCCGCGAACCTTGGTGACGAAATCCTGCGCGTGGATCGCCCCATCCGCTGTGCGGCGCACCGTGCCGGTGATCTCGTTCAGCGCGGCAGCTGTTTCAGCAAGGCTCGCGGCCTGCTGTTCCGTGCGACGTGACAGATCATCGGCCGAACGCGAGATCTCAACTGAGTTCGACTGAATGGTCGACGTGTTGGCGGCGACCACAGACATGGCGCTCTGCAACTTTTCGATCGCTGCGTTAAAGTCGTTGCGCAACGGTTCGTACTCATGTGCAAACGGATCAGACAGACGGAAGACAAGATCACCGTCGGACAATTTCTCAAGGCCTTCTGCAATGGAGCGCAGCACAAGACCCTGGCTTTCCGATGCCAACTGGCGCTGCGCTTCCAGACTTGCGCGTTCGGCATCGGAGAGCTTGCGGATATCCGCGGCGGTCGCTTCTGTCTGGATCAGGCGAAGACCCTGATCCTTGAACACCTGCACGGCCGACGCCATCATGCCGACTTCATCCTTGCGTGCGGTGCCGGCGACTTCGACGTTGAGATCATTGTTGGCAAGACGGCCCATGGTGCTGACAAGCCCCCGGAGCGGGTTCGTGACCCAAGCGCGCAGCGCGAAGTAGGAAAGCGCGAAGGTTGCGAGCAGCCCGATCAGCGTGACGGCATATGTGATGAGAATCGTGGATGCGGTGGTGCGCGCAAGTTCGGGCGTCGTGGCCTCGATGACCGCGCGGATTTCCTGCGAGTCCTTCACCAACGCCGCACTCGGGTCGGCAAATTTGGGGCCGCACTGGCTGAGATATTCGCGCTGTGCAGCAAGCGTGTCGTCCACGTTGTTGGCTTTGCTTGCCTTCGAGATTGCAGGGGCGCAGTCCTGATCGATGACCTGCAGCACCATCTTGATGAAATTATCTACGACAGGCGCTTTTTCAGGATAGGCCTTTTTCGCATCACCGAAAAAGCCAAGCATCGCTTCGCGCGAGGCTTTGATCTCATCAAACGCCCTTTTCGTTTGCCCTGAGGTCTGCGCGAGCATGAGATCGGACGTTGCCGTTCGTACGCCAGCAAATCGGCGATTGGCGCGCAGCATGGCCAGCGCATAGGCCGTTCCGTGGTTGTCGGCGGCCTGATACCCCGCATCAATCGCCCGCATCTTTTCCGTCGAGAATGTCACCGAGCCAATGGTGAAGAGGGCAAACAGGCCAAGGATCGACAGAAACTTTGTGATGATTGGCAGATTATTGATCGACGGCATGAGGCGGACCCTTTGGGCTTCATGCCTCGCAGCTGAAGCCTATCGTGTTGGCAGAGGTGAATTATCCACCCAAACTAGCCGCACGATTGTTTACCCGGGATTAAAATTGGACCGGTTTACGAGGTAAAATATTGATATAAATCATCACGTTAGGTCATGCCGCAGCGACAACGTGAGGCAACTGTGGGAACGAGAAAATGGCTGATGTGACGACAAGGGTCGTACGCAAAGGTCGAAAACTTGGCGCGGGCTCTCGCCTGTCCTCAGCCAGTGCACACCATTGGAACGCCGGACATACCGCAAGTTGCAGCGACAGGAGCGCGACGACGCAGGCGATTTTTATTTCGGCTCTTGCAAAAGCTTGGATGCAAGCTCCAGCACATCGGGCGGGCTATCTGCCAGCTGTTTCACCAGAATTGTAAGATCAGCACTCCCCACCGGCATGACTTCAAGATCAAGCTTTTTGGCTTCGGCCAGAAAGTCAGGATCTTTCATGGTCTCATCGAATCCGGTTTTTAACGCCGCCGCGCGATCGGCGGGCAAGCCGGGTGGCGCTGCAAAGGGGCGTGCCATGGTTTGGCGCGATGCAATCAGCTTCATCACGGCGACAATCTTGGGGTCTGCGCTCAGCTCCGTGATCAACGGCACATTCGGCAAATCAGGATGCTTCACGAGCGCCAGCTGAATGGGAACAAAGATATCTTTGTTTTCGTAAAGGGCACGGTCGCGGCTCATCAATGTGCTCCACGACCACCCACAACGGCCGTCAACCTCATGACGTTCCATCGCAAGGCCAACATCCGTGCCGCCTGGAAAACCTGTGATCAATTTCAGTTTGAGGTCGAAGGCATTTTTGAGAACCGTCGGATAAATATCCGTATCGGCACCGGAGGCCGTGCCGCCTACAACGTAAGGCTTCGTCAGCATATCCTGCCAGGTCGCGATGCCGGATTCTTTGCGGAATGCGCACACACTGACTTCATTGGTAATGCTGCCAAGCCAATTGAACTTGGTCGCATCATAATTGAGGCCGGGGCTGTGGTTGAGCAGCCCTTCCATGGCAAGGCCACGATTGAAGGTGCCAAATACTGTGCCGTCTTTTGGTGCGACGTTATAAAGGTAATTGGCCACGCGCAGGCTACCGGCCCCCGGCATGTTTTCCGGCAGGATTGTTGGGTTGCCGGGAATATGCTTGCCCATGTAACGCGCCAGCAGCCGCGCATAAAGATCGTAACCCCCGCCAGTGCTGAATCCGATCAGCATGCGAATGGGTTTCTTGGCATAGAAGTCTGCAACAGGATCCGCTGCCGCGCTGTGCACGTGCAGTGCGACAGCGCTCAATGCCATGAGTGCGAGACGACAAGAGAAAGACGCGCGGCGTCGACGCAGCAAGGAAATCTGCAAAGCCAATGTTTCGACCCTATGTTTTTGAGCGCGCGAATAAATCGCGCGCGGCGCTTTATGAGTTTACCACTTGGCCTTGATGTCGTCTTTTAGAAAGAGCCGCCAATCCTCACCGGCTGGCACGAACTTGTCGTGCGGGCGGAAGTGGTTGTGCGTTGCAGGTTCAACGCCGGGCGGTGTCTGCTTGTCCTCGACCGTGCGCGTGGCTTCCAGCAACATACGCCGCATGGTGGTGATGGCGCGGTCAGAGGACCCCAAATGTTCCTTGCTGCGATCAACTATCGGACCCATGCCTTCCTGCAACGCGAAATCCTGCGTGTTGATGCCTTTGATGCCCGTAAACGTCTGCGTCTTCTGCACCTGCCGGTCGATCATGTAATTGTTCGACGGATTGCGCTTGAGCCAAAACGTGCCGGGGATCATGTCGTCTTTGCCGCGGCCGTAATCATCGTCGAAATGATCGCGGACGTCGTTCGAGAAGACAACGTCCTTGTCATCGCCATAAAAGAAGTTGAAGACGCAGGTGGTCTCATCGTCCATTGGCACCCAGACATGCCCGTCAACCTTGGGGTATTTGGCAGGGCCGCCGGTGCGCGCTGTAAAGTTACCCCGCATTTGCTGCGCGGGCATGACGTAGTGATACACGCGCACATATTCGCCACCATCTGCCTGCCGGTGCGAGATGTAGGAATAACCGTAATCCGTCTTCTCGATTTCAAGTTTCGGCGCACCGTCGCGATTGCGCAGATACGTGTTATCGCCAAGCTTGTTGTTGTGCAGGTAAGATGAATGCGCGGTGTCGAGTCCGCCCTCCAGTGCCTGCAGGTAATTGCAGGCCTGATTTGTGCGGCTGACGTGCAGATTGGCGGCGGGCACGCGTAGCCATTCGTAATCGGGCGTGGGCGGCATGGTATCCTTGGGGCCAAGATACGCCCAAATCAGTGCGCCTTTTTCAACAGTTGGATAAGCCGTGATCCGCACGTTGCGCTTCACTGGGCTGTCGGGCGGCTCGGTGGGGAGATCGGTGCAATCGCCGTCGGCATTGAACTTCCAGCCATGGTAAACGCAGCGCAGGCCACACTCTTCGTTGCGACCGTAGAACATCGGCGCGCGGCGATGCGGGCAATAGGCGTCAACGAGGCCGACCTTCCCGTTGGTGTCACGGAAGGCCAGCAAATCTTCGCCGAGCAGGCGCACGCGCACCGGCTCGCCATCGGTCTCAGGCAATTCGCTGGACAGAAGCACCGGCTGCCAATAGCGACGGAACATCTCGCCGGCAGGCGTGCCGGGACCAACGCGGACCAGCCGCTCATTGTCTTCGTGTTTTAGCATGGCAAGACTCGAACCTTTATCAGCACGGGCGTTTGTTCGGGAAAACGGCGCTCACAAAAGCTGGATCACGGTTCAACAGATCGCAAGGCCAAGCTTGATTGGACTTCACGCTTGTTCGCCGAACAAGGATGGCCGCTCATTTGATCTTTCCTGCCCTGTTTTGAAACCGCTTGTTCCTTGTTCTGGCACGACGTTCTTGGCGTTAAAATAGCGCATCGGCTGCACGGGGTGTCAACCGTCATCAACATGATGCGTCGTCGTGATCGGGTCTCGCGGGATCGTTCAGTTGAAGACGAATCCGTTGCCAACAGGAAGCACCTGCCCCGTCAAACCAATCGCCTCCGGCGTCAACAAAAACGCGATGATGTCCGTGATGTCTTCCGGCATCTGCGGACCAGGAACGGCGCGGCCATTTTCGTAAGCCTGGTGCCGCTCGGCCGGTACATAATCCGTCGCCTCGTTGCGCATGATGCCGGGCGCAATGACAGTTACGCCGATCCGGCGCGGCCCAAGCTCGCGGGCGAGGGACCGTGTCATCGAGATCACAGCCCCTTTGCTGGCCACATAGGCGAGCAGGCGTGGCGCACCCCACAGGGCCGTGTCGGATGCGACATTGACGATCTGGCCGCCGTGCTGAAACAGCGGGCTCATGGCCTTTGTCATCAGCCATGTGCCACGCACATTCACGCGCATGACCTTGTCCCAGAGCGCCATGTCGATGTCTTCAAACATCTTGCCGCCAACGTTGGTGGCAATCGCCCCATTGTTGACGAGGCCATGAATCTCACCCTCGTGGTCCGCGATGGATTTGGCAAACGCTGCAATGGAGTCGGGGTTTTCCAGATCGACCGGTATGAAGCGCGCGGATGCGCCCGCAGCGATCAAGTGCTGTGTCGCGGCCTCGCCAATATCTGTGAGAATGTCCCCAATGATGAGCTTTGCGCCATGCCGTGCACAGGTGCGCGCGATTTCAAGGCCGACGCCGCGGGCGGCCCCGGTGACCACAATCGTCCGACCTTTGAGCATGTGTTTGTTCCTGTGCGCATCGCTTCACGGAATGCCCCTATAGCTTGGACAACGCGAAACGCCCATCAAAAATTGCTGGGGCTCAGAGGCTGCCATCAGCCTCACACGGCAGATTGTTGTGTTGGAGCAACGTCCGTTTCGAGCGTGGTCCGTTCGCCCGCCTGCGGCTTTAATCCATACGGGGCGACAATCGCCCAGACGTGATCGGGTATCATGGTCTTCATGCGCTTGGGTTCGGCCCGGCGCAGATGCAGCACCGTCTCCACCGCTTTCATCTCGACGCGGGCGCGGGCAAACTCCAGCCCACGTGGCCCGACGCGCGGCATCAACCACCCGACAATATGGCGCAGAAAATCCGGCATGCGGCGCAGCGGCAACCCACCTGCTGCGCGTTCGGTATTGGCGAGAAATCCCGTCACCGCGCCCTTGCGCTTGCCCGCACTGCCGGGGGCCGATTGCTTCAATTCATCGCCCAGCAAGGAGATGAGTTCCTCACCCCGCGTGTTGCGTACAATCAGCCATTGCTCGCCCTGCCCGCCCATATATCCAACCGTGATATCCGCCAGCACATTGGTGTAATCGACACAGGTGCGGCAGGTCATCGGGAAGAAATCCGGCGGAAGCTTCGAAATCGGCAATTGCAAGAAGGGGATTTCCTTCACCTTGCCATCGGCAAACCGCAACTCGACGTGATAATCGGCGCGGAACTCCAGATAGGTGATCGTCTCGGGCTGGTCCGAGAGCAGGTTCAGGAAATCATGGAATTTCTCGGTCGTCGTGTTGTCAGAGCACGGTGTACCAATGACAAAAAGCTTCTCAAATCCAAGCTCTTTTTCCAATGCCCGCAGGGCATAGACCTGACAGGGAATGCCGATGATTGCGAGGCGGGTGAAGCCGCGTTGGCGCGCAGGTTCAAGCAGCGCCAACAAGGGCGCGTAGCCCATCCGCATGCCGCGGACCTGCGCCATGGCTTCAGCCTCTGTGACCAGCACAGGCACGGGACGCCACATATCATCTGGGTCCGGTGCCATCGTGAGCACCGCATCCACGGCGCCGGTCTCCAACAGACGCGCCCCGATTCGCGTGACGATGCCTGTCCATTGTGCGCCCGGACTGGGTGCCTTCAACGAGGCGCGCACCATGCGTTGAAACGGCCCAAAGAATTGCTCGTCGGTGCGGGCCGGATCCCGGGCGCGGCCATGCACCTTCGTTTCCAGAGCAGGATAGTCCGGGGCGATGAACTGGCAGGCCCGCCCGCAGCGCTTGGGATCATCCGTGCGTGAAATGCCGCAATCTGTGCACAGATGCCGGGGCACGGCATCCGCGAGCGAGGGCACAATGATGGCGTCTGCGGATAGGCCCTGCCGTGTCACGTTCGCTCCCCTGACCATGTCTAACGTGCGTCGTGCGCAAGGCTATCGGTTTAGGGTGTGAACGCAAGGTGAGCTATGCCGGGGCATGGCCGCGCCGAAAATCCGCAATATTGCGAAAACCGCTTGCCGCTGTTTTCGCCACCTGCGGCTGTTTTGGACTTGTCACACCGTGCAATTAGGACACAACAGCATTGGATCCACGAACGAGCCGACGGAGCCCGGGACAATGAAGATTGAAGACGTGATCAAGACGGCGACAGCAATGCCGTTGACCAACCCATCGTTCCCGCCCGGCCCTTACCGCTTCTACAATCGCGAATATGTCATCATCACCTATCGCACCGACATGGACGCGTTGCGCGCTGTGGTGCCCGAGCCACTCGAAGTCACCGACGCAATCGTCAAATACGAATTTATCCGCATGCCGGACTCAACGGGCTTTGGCGATTATACGGAATCCGGCCAGGTGATCCCTGTTACTTTTGATGGCGAGAAAGGGTCCTACGTCCACTCGATGTATCTGGACGACGAGGCCCCCATCGCCGGTGGTCGTGAAATCTGGGGATTCCCGAAAAAATACGCGAACCCGAAGATCGTTCATGAGAACGAAGTCCTTGTGGGAACCCTGCATTATGGGTCCGTGACCTGTGTGGTTGGCAGCATGGGTTACAAGCACAAGATCTTGCCACCTGATCCAATCCTGCATGCGCTGGGCGAACCCAATTTTCTTCTCAAAATTATCCCTCACGTGGATGGCACAACGCGCATCTGCGAACTGGTGCGGTATCACATGCAGGACGCTGTGCTGAAGGGTGCCTGGAGCGGACCAGCGGCGCTCGAATTGTTTCACCACGTGATGGCCGATGTGGCGCGGCTGCCGGTTCTTGAGGTGATCGGCGCGACGCATTTCATAGCCGACATCACGCTCGGCATGGGCGAAGTTGTTTACGACTACCTGGACCCAAAACATAACGTTGCGCCGGGCGCTTCAGGATCGGGAGCCAAGGCATGACGGGCACTGCACGAAGCGGCCGCACAGTTCACGCGCCCATGGATATTTCGTCGCTTGCCGCCACCTACGATCGCGTGGCGCTGGTCCTGCAAGGTGGCGGTGCGCTGGGGGCTTATCAAGCGGGTGTGTATGAAGCGCTGGCGGAAGCCAATTGTGAACCCAACTGGATTTCGGGCGTCTCCATCGGCGCGATCAACACCGCGCTCATTGCAGGCAATCCACCCCACCTGCGACGCGAGCGTCTGGAGGCCTTCTGGACCAAGATTTCCGGTCGTGACATCTGGATGGAGAAGCCCAGCGTTGACATGTTTCGCGACTGGTCCAACCAGGCCAGCGCGATGATGACCATGTTTCTGGGCCAGCCGGGGTTCTTCAAACCGCGGGTGCCTGGACCGTGGTTGCAGCCGCGCGGTTCTGAGGCGGCACTCAGCTATTACGACACCGCAGATCTCAAAACGACGCTTGAAGAGCTGGTTGATTTTGATTTGTTGAACAATGGCAAGAAGCGCATCAGCGTCGGTGCCGTGAACATCCAAACGGGCAATTTCGTTTATTTTGATTCAGCCAAGATTCGTATTGGGCCGGAACATATCATGGCCTCGGGTGCGCTCCCGCCTGCGTTACCTCCCATCAAGATCGATGGCGAATATTACTGGGATGGTGGCATCGTCTCCAACACGCCGCTGCAATATCTGCTCGACCAGGACCCGTCAGAATCCTCGCTGGTGTTTCAGGTTGATCTCTTCAGCGCGCGCGGGCCGATGCCGCAGACGATGGAGGACGTGACCTCCCGCCAGAAAGACATCACCTATTCAAGCCGCACGCGACAAAATACTGACACCTACACACGCGTGCACAAGTTGAAGATGCAGATCCTCGATGCCCTGAAGCGGATTCCAGAGGCAGACCTGAAGCCGGGCGAGGCGGAGATCATCAAGGAATATTCGAAGAGTTCCGACGTTAATATCGTGCATCTGATTTACCAGTTCAAACACTACGAAGGTGCTGCGAAGGATTACGAGTTTTCCGGCGCGTCCATGCGTGAGCATTGGGAATCGGGGTTTGCCGACACCTTGCGCACGCTGCGCCATCCCGAATGGCTGGCAAAATCCTCCATCCTCGATGGTGTCTCCATCCATGACCTGCATCGGGAAGACCCGACCTGAGGCGCATCGTCTACCCGTCTGGCAGGATAGGTGTCCTGCCAGATGGT
>CAIZGQ010000618.1 GCA_903932565.1 uncultured Hyphomicrobiales bacterium | reverse complement strand
TGTTGCCCGGACTGCCAAGCCTCATGAACAAGGGCGATCGCGTGGTCCATCTCCGCGAAATCGAGCGTCTCGATGACATCAGACAAGCGGTCGAAGTACAGGCGCGAGGGGCTTTCGAGTGTGGGCGGGGCCTGATGCATCTGGTCTCTCTTGGGCAGCACCGCCCAGGAACCACGCACGGCCCATGGTGCCGGTGAGGCACGTTGGACTTGAGTAAATCAGAATGTCGTAAACTACGTGTTTACAAGCCGACGTTATTAATGGGGAGAAGGGTGCGCTGGACCTCGTCCAACGACCAGATTGCTAGTGCCTCGGCACTGGCCCAGCCATCAGGGCGGTGCGCATGAAAAGCTTGATCGGGAAAATCCACGGCGCCGGGCATTACAACCACCGGGCGCAGGTTCTGGCCAAGCATTTGGCAGAGACCATTCCCCATGGCTCCGCAATCCTCGATGTCGGCTGCGGCGATGGGACCTTGTCCACCTTGCTTCTGGCGCTGCGCCCGGATCTGACCATCACGGGAATCGACGTCTACGTCCGCCCCACCCTCAAGATCCCGGTTCATGAATTCGACGGTCTCCACATTCCCTTCAACAATGACAGCTTTGATTACGCGCTGTTTGTGGATGTGCTTCATCATACGCAACAGCCGGTTGAACTGATGCGCGAGGCGGTGCGCGTGTCGCGCCAGGGCCTCATCATCAAGGACCATCTGGTGAAGGGTTTCCTGGCCCGTCCGGCGCTGCGCCTGATGGACTGGGTTGGCAACGCGCCTTACGGGATCGTTCTGCCGTACAATTATCTGACGCCCAAACAATGGGATGACGCGTTCACAACACTTGGCCTTGAGCGCGCGAGCTATAGCGAAAGCTTGAACATCTATCCGTTCCCGCTCAACGTCGCCTTCGACCGCAGCCTGCATTTTGTGACGCGCCTGCAAAAGCGCGCAACGCAGATGGCAAAGGCGGCCTGATCATTTTTCATGGACCGGGGGCGGCGCGTGAAGATGACGCCCGCCTCGTTGCAAGTCAGGTTTTGTTAACCTTTGCCGCCGGCACCCCACGGCGGTCGTGACACAAGTCCCAACTTTACAAGCGCCCCCTATTTCACAAACTCATTCGTGATGGCTGAGGAAATGTTGGCGTCGGCAGGAATTTGCCCGGCCTCGGCCAGGGACGCAGCGCCCGCCTTCGCATCTTCCAGCGATACGGTCCCAAGCGGCTTTCCTTCCGTGCTCGGGGAACGAAACAGCGCCATGATGATTTTTGCCTCGGCGAGCGCCGTTGCTTTGTCGTAGGTCGGATACGCGCGATTGAACGCATCCGCTGCCGCGTCTGGATTGTCCACCGTCGCCTGCATGGATTTCTGCATGGCGCGAACAATCTTGGTCACAATATCCTTGTGGTCCTTGAGGTAAGCGTTCGAGGTCATGAGATATTGGCCGGGCATGGCAAGGCCAAAATCCGCATACCGTATGGGATATGTCTTCAGCCCTTTGGCCTCGAGCGTCGCCTGAACCACCATATTGGTGGCAACAGCATCGACCCGGCCCGTCAGCAGTGTCGACAACAGCGGGCTCGATTGCATGTTGACGAGTGTCACCTTGCCCTCGTCGAGACCATTCTTTTTCAGGAAGACGGGCAACAATGCAGCTGCGCCTGAGCCACCTGCAATCGCAACCTGCTTGCCCACGAGATCCGCTGGTGTCTTCAGAGGCTTGTCCAGTGGCGACAAAAGAACGATGGGACTTTTGGCAACAGGTGCCATCACAGCTGTTGCAGCAAGGCCCTTGGCAACGAGTCCCAGAAACGCACCGCCATCAATATCGACCCCGAAATCATCGGCGCCGGACGCAACGGTTTGTGCCGCCGCTGAGGATCCCTTGCCCTCGCGAAATTCAAGGTCAATCCCTTCATCCTTGAAGAACCCTTTTTCGCGGCCATAGACCCACATCAGGTCATTGCCTGTCGCGATATAACCAAAGCGCATGGAGACGGGCGTCAGCGGCTTGTCGGTGGCGGGCACTTGCGCAACCGCGGGTGCGCACAAGAGCAGGAGGGTAACAAGTGCTGTGTAAGTTTGAAGCAACGCGCGCATGGAACTCTCCTTGAGATAAACGAGCGCAAAAGAAGGCCAAACGAAGCAGACCCTTATCGATAAACAACCCCGTTCGACAGTGGGTTTGCTGCGCACAAATGATCGAGCTTGCGATTGAGATAGGCCCAGGTCTGGTCGACGTGGATGGGCGACATGATCTGCTGGTGGCGAATGGACCGCGTCGCAGCGGTTGGAAACACCGGCTGCAAGTTTGCAGCTGCCCCCATCACATGGGCACGGCACGCATGTTCCAAAAACACCCCGATGCAGGCCGCCTCAGCCACGGAATTTCCGCAAAACACAACGCCATGATTCGCAAGGAACATTGCTTTATGGGGACCTAGCGCCTGCGCCATCGCCTCCCCTTCATCGCGTGTCTTAATCAGAGCGACATCTGCGGTGTGGCGGGGAATGGCGACAAAATAATCCGCGTCGAGCGTGAAGGCCTCAACATCGACGTTTGCACCCGACATGATGCAAGCATGAAGCGGATGGGTGTGAAACGTGACATGAATGTCAGGACGAAGCCGGAAAATCTCGCTGTGAATCGGCCATTCCGAATGACGGCCGCCTTCGCCAGACATCTTCACACCATTCATATCAACGAGAACAAAATCCTCCGGCCCGCGAATTTCGCCAAGCCCATAGGCATTGCGTTTCATCCAGAAGCCGTGGCCCTGCGGATCACGAAAAGCAGCATGGCCCAGCGTGAAATCGCCGTGACCTTCCATCTCCAGAATGCGGCACGCTTTGGCCAGCTCCGCAAGAAATTCGTCGGGACGATGGGACACGGGACAAAATCCTGACGTGGGGCTTGCCTGACAAGAGGCCCGCGAAAAATCACAGCGGCGCAGTAGGTTAGGATGACCACCCCGGATCGTGTCAAGCCAGTTTGTATCCTGCAGACGTGGTGTCATGAACTTGGGTCAGCGGGTCGCCAAACAAGGTTGCACGTTCCGACGCAGATGATCGATAAAACGGGTGCCGTGCTGCAATCGCGTCAAAATCGTTGCGAAAATCGATGCAGAAAAGCGCCAGAGGCTTGACCAGCGTTGGATAGGGGCGCGGCTCGCACAATTGCCGCGCCATGAATTCGCGTCGGTAGAACGGAATGTGCTCACGGCGCACGGCGGCCAGCAGAAAGTCTGCGTTGAAATGCTCGGCGGCGGCCATCGCGAGGCGCACGGTGACATAAGGCAGGCCGGGACGTGTCCGGGCCATGTCAAAGTCTGCAACAAGCCGCGTGACATCAATGATCACAGCACCTGATTGCACGAGCTCGGGAACGATATCGGGATAGGCGCCAACCAAAACGGACTTGGGTGTATCCCGTGTCAGCAGATGCAAGCGCAGCGCTGCACCAAGTTTTCCATCAAACTGCACGCCGAGATTAAAGCAGCTTGGAAGCTCGTCGTATTCGTCCGCAAGTTGTCCCGTTTCGTTGGGATCAATTGTTCCTTCTCTCAAATTGCCGTCGTATCGCAGGCGATAAATCAGCTCATGTTCGTCGCGAGTCTGCGCTCTGAAATACGACACGGTCTCCAACAAATGAAATACTTTTTGAACAAAACGGCTTTGCAAAATATCCGACGACGACATTCATAACTCTCCGCACTCGCAACACGATGCATCAACACCCCATCGTTTGCGGCATGACGCAGCGGAAAGATTTGCGTCTTGTTCACGGAAAAGCAATCTTGATCATGAAATTTAATTCAATGAATTTCAGATTGAATCACACCACGAGCCATCTGCACGACATCTTCAAAATGATGTCGTACTACATAGCACAAATACGATATTTGCTTTTCAGCTCTGTCTTGTCATGCGGCTTGCTGTTGAGCGAGAGCGTATGGCAGATCGAGTTTTCCGCGTTTGAATTTGTGCTCTTATCGGTTTGGTCGCAATTTCCAAACTTGGCGGCCGTTCTCATCTTGTTATCCAGCACACAAGTCCTCACGCAAAGTGTTCGCAAATTTAAAAAGGCGCGGCAGAAACTCATCGAGGGTCAGGGGCCCTATGCAGCTCTCCTGAATTTCAATCGCTCCCAATTTGTCGGCAAATCGGAGCTGATTGAGCAGACCATCAATCTGATGAACCAGGGCGTCGCCGTGGTGCGCCCGGATGGACGCTTCTGGCTCTATAACCAGAGGGCATTGGAATATGCGGGGATCGAGGATCCGCCCTTTCCATGCTCGGCCAGGTCAATCCTGGAAATGCAGCTCGCAAACAAGGAGTTCGGCGATCACGGCGAGTTGCTGCCCGAAGCCGTGCGGGCCTTCTTGCTCGAAGGAAAGGGCAAGCCGCCAAAGTCCTACATTCGGCGCAGGCCAAATGGAACAATTTTGGAGATTCGCAGCGATCCAATGCCCGATGGCAGTGTGATTCAAACCTACACAGATATTACCGAGCTTGCTGAAGCCAAAGCGGCCGCCGAAAGTGCTGCCCGAAGCAAAGCCATATTTCTTGCGACCATGAGCCATGAAGTGCGCACGCCCTTGAATGGCATCATCGGCGCAACGCAATTGCTTCAACACAGCTTGATGAGCGCGCATCAAAGCGCGTGCGTCGAAACTCTGTCGGCCTGTGCCGAAGCCCTGCTCACCGTCATCAACGATATTCTGGAATATTCAAAACTTGAATCGAGCACGATCCAGCTTGAGCCTGTACCAACATCACCCGCTGAAATTTGCCGATCCGCCATGCGCATGATTAGTTCGGCGGCAGAGGCCAAACAGCTGACGCTGCTGTGTGAGAACCTCGATTTGCTTCCCGCGTTCATCCTGGCGGACGGCAAACGCATCCAACAAATACTGGTCAATTTTTTAGGCAACGCTCTCAAGTTTACCGATGAGGGTCACATCACACTTCGCGCGTTGGTCCTCCACCAACCAGAGGGTCCTGTGATGCGCCTGAGCGTCACGGATACCGGCATCGGAATTTCTCACGAAACCTTGCCGCGCCTTTTTGAAGAATTCGTTCAGGGCGATCATGCTGCGCATCGACAGGCTGCTGGAACGGGGCTTGGACTCGCCATTTCAAAGCGACTTGCAACAACAATGGGGGGGCATGTTGGCGCATCGAGCCAATTGGGTGCAGGCAGCTGTTTTTGGTGTGACCTTCCCATGCACATCTGCGCGGAGCCCGGGCCCTTCGAACGCTCCCGAACTGGCGCGTCCACACCCATCAGCCAGAAACGCATTTTGGTGGCGGAGGATATTGCCACCAACCGCATGGTGATTGAGGGCCTTCTCAATCACGTGGGACATCAAGTTACCCTTGTGCCAAGCGGGCTGGCAGCAATTCAGAAACTGTCATCCGAAACGTTCGATCTGGTTTTTCTCGATATGCGGATGCCCGGCCTGGATGGGCTGGAGACCGCGCGGCAGATCCGCTCGATGCAAGGTCTGCACGCATTGCCGATTGTCGCGATGACAGCCAACTCATTTCCCACCGACCGCGACGCCTGTTTCGCGGCTGGGATGAACGGGTTCCTGAGCAAGCCAGTGCGGCTGGATGAGATCACCGAGATGATCAACCGCGTCTGCCCCGCAGCAGCCTCTGACCAGCCAGCCGTCCCTCGGCCGCCCGCTCAAGCTTTGGCGCTGGCGACGCGCATCGCGGAATCATCGTCGTCCCGCGCCGCATAGCGACGGGCTATCACAGCGCATACCATGAGCTGGATTTGATGAAACAGCATGAGGGGCAGCACGATCTTGCCAATCATCGCGATTGGAAAGAGGACGTTTGCCATGGGGACGCCCGATGCCAGGGACTTTTTTGAGCCGCAGAACACGATGGTCACTTCGTCGGCACGATCAAAGTGCAAGAGGCGGCTGCCCCATGTTGTGCAGGCAAGAACAAGCGCGAGCAAAATTCCGTCCACGAGAAGCAGCTTTGCCAGATCAAACAGCGGCATGCTTTTCCATAGACCTTCGATGACGGCCTCGCTGAAGGCCGTGTAGACGACAAGGAGAATGGAGCTTCGATCCGTGTAGCTCAAAAGCGCCTTGTGCCGGTGCACCCAATTGACGATCCAGGGCCGCAAGATCTGGCCCGCCAAAAACGGCAGCAGCAGTTGCACGACAATCTTCCAGACTTCCGAACCTGAGGAACTCGCAGCGCCCTTCGTGTTCAGAACCAAGGCCACCAAGAGCGGCGTCAAAGCGATGCCGATGAGGTTGGAGGCTGTCGCCGCGCAAACGGCGGCCGCCACATTGCCACGACCAATCGATGTCAGCGCAATGGACGACTGAACGGTGGACGGGAGCACACAGACAAACAGGATCCCGGCCCAAAGTGCTGTGTCGAGCATGCCGGGCATCAGCGCCTGCAGGGCCAGTCCGAGAAGCGGAAACAGCGCAAAGGTGCTGACGAACACG
>CAIZGQ010000617.1 GCA_903932565.1 uncultured Hyphomicrobiales bacterium | reverse complement strand
GTCGTTGGCCGACAACCGCGAGCGCGCCATCATTGCCACGGAGCGCCACAGCCTCTCCGGAGGGCGCGACAAAGGCATCAAAGTGCTCACCGGATATCGCGCCCCAGAGGCCGATGGCGAGGAGGGGCACGGCGCTCAAGCGCAGAAGCCATGTTTGCCAGATGATGAAACTCAGCACGCCAAGTGCGAGAAACGGCAAGGTCCAGGGGGCAAATGCAGGCAGGTGCACAGTTGCCATGGGCGCACTGGCGATGAGCGCGGCGGCTTTGAACACAAGATCAATCCCAAGCCCCACATACCACCAGACCCAGCCATCGAGCCCGAGCGGATACAGCAGCGTGCCAATCAGCGCGCCGGGGACCGCGAACGCCTCGATGATAATGAGCGTCAGCGGGTTGCCGATCAGCACGTAGGGGCTGAGTTCGTGGAAGTTGGTCGCCATGAAGGAGGCCGTCGCGGAGGTGGCGCAGAGCGTCGAAAACAGCGCACTTCCCGGCGCGTGGCGGACGTGATCGATCAGGCGCAGAAGACCATCGCGACGATCTGCCTGCACGGGGACTTTCGTATCGTCGTCCTTCGGTGCCGCTGCCTTCGCCAGCATTGCTGCGCTGCGTCGTTCCCACACGGCGATGAGGGCGGCGACCGCTGAAAACGACAGCTGGAAACTCGCACCCAACAAGGCCTCAGGCTCCAGCGCGATGACAAGAAGGGCTGCCAGCGCGAGGTTGCGCATCGAGAACGCGCGACGCCCGGCAATCACAGCTCCCATCAGGATCAATGTCATCCACAAAGCGCGCTCGGTACCAACGCGCGAACCTGTTCCAATGTCGTAGAGGATGGCGCCACACATGGCGGCGGACGCAGCCCAGATTTTAATCGGGTATGTCAGCGCCAGTGTTCGGCTGAAGGATAGCCCGGTTCGAAACAGCCAGAACAGGATGCCTGCCACAAGCGTCATCTGGATGCCGGAGATGGTGACGATATGAAAAATACCGGCCTCGCGGATGAGGTCTTTCGTGTCATCATCGAGATAGTCGCGTTTGCCGGTGACCATGGCAACGGCGACGGCACCCGCTGATCCGGGCAAAATTTTGCGGATGCGCGCGGCGAGATTGTTGCGGGCCTGATCGAGTTGCGCGAAGGCCCGCAAGGACAGTGGCGCCGCATATGGCTCCGATTCAATCCGCAAATTGCCGAGTGCGCTGCCCACCGCGCCCAGCCCGACAAAATAGGCATCGCGCGCAAAATCATAGCCGCTGGGTAAAGAGGCGCGGGCAGGGGGCAGCAGCCGTGCCGTCACGTTGACATAGGTGCCGGCGGTCACGTTCTGATCGCTGCGCGCCGTCAGGCGAATGCGTCGCGGTGTTGCCTCCGCCGCAAAGCCCTCCATGGTCTGCACGCGCATCACAAAGCGCGCACCCTCGCGCCGCGAGTTCCATTCCTCGATCCAGCCGCTCACCTTTGTGATGCGAATGCGATCCAGTACGGGCGCTGCGACATGGGCGGTGCGCAACGACGTCGAGACCATGCCGCCAAACAGTGCCGCCATGCCAACGCAGGCCGCGAAGGCCAG
>CAIZGQ010000616.1 GCA_903932565.1 uncultured Hyphomicrobiales bacterium | reverse complement strand
TTCTCGTGGGCCATTCCTACGCCGGCATGATCATCAGTGCTGTTGCTGACCAACAACCGGCGCGGGTGAAAGGCCTTATCTATTTCGACGCCTTTGTGCCGGAGCATGGGCAAAGTCTTTTTGACATCGCGCCGCCGCAGGTCGCACAATTGCAGATGGCAAAGGCGCAAGCCTTTGATGGTGGCATATCGGTGCAAGAACCAAGCACGCCGCGCACGCCCCCTGGCCCCGGCGTTGACGAATATGCGCCCTATACACCGCACCCGATCAAGACGATGCAGGAAAAGTGGATCAGTGTGAGTGGCAAAACAGTTTGGCCGCCGCGTCATTTCATCCTTTGCACCGCGAATAAAAGCAGCTCGTTTCAACACATCGCTGCGCGTGTGAAAGGCAATCCTGACTGGACTTATTCTGAAATCGACGCGTTTCATGATGTGATTTACGCGCAGCCGGATGTGACTGCCACCGCGATCCATGATGCACTCTCCGACATGCGTTTCACGCGACGCGTTTGAACCGGCACAAACATCAGACTTTCAAAGGGCCTTGCTGAGTATTCAGGGACTTGGTGCAGCATCGCAGGCTATGTCTGTCACGTTGTCAGGTAGTTTCCGATGGTTGTCATGAACGTCACGGTTTCATTAACACTGGAGCTCCTGCAAGTGTCCTCGCTTTCGCGTGGGCTTGTGAGCGCATCAGTTTTAATGAGGTGATGTCATACGTCACTTCCGCAACGTGAGGACGTAAAGTCATGTCAATCGGTACCATCATCCTCATTGTTCTCGTCATAGCCTTGCTGGGCGGGTTCAGCGGCCTTGGCGGCGGACCTTTTTACGGCACAGGTTACTATGGTGGTGGCGGTCTTGGCTTGATTGTTATCATCCTTGTGATCCTCCTGATCCTCGGCAAGATTTAGCTCATCTGCGCGATTTCTTTTGCAACATTGATAGGTCGCTCAGGGACGCCTGCCTTGCAGGCGTTTCTGGCGAGTGGGAAAAATTGCCATGAAAAGATTATTCTTTGTCGCAAGTTTTGCTTTTGTAAGCTTTGCCTGTTCATCAGAAGGCATGGCGCAAGGTGTGCCCCAGACCGTTGAAATCGCAAAAGTGGATATTCAGTCCGTTGCAGCTGGGTATCGCGCGACCAAAATTATTGGCTCAAACGTCACAAACGATTCGAACGAAACGATTGGCAAAATTGATGATCTTCTGGTGACGCTGGATGGCAAAGATCCCTACGCCATCATTTCTGTCGGGGCATTCCTCGGCATGGGCGGCAAGCTTGTGGCAATCCGGTATGACGGACTAAAATTTTCCGACAGTAAGATTGTCCTCACCGGTGGGACGAAAGACGGCCTGACAATGTTGCCCTCATTTCAATATCTGAAGCCGTGATCAGGCCGGTCTCATTTCAAATTTTCGCGGATTGAATTTTTCGTGCAAAGGGAATGCACAGCATTGCGATGCCGGTCAGGGCCGCAATGACGAGCCAGCTTTCGTTGATTGCCTGCGTCATGGCGGCTTTTTCCACCAACGGCTGCAAAAGGCTGAGAGTGCCGGGATCAATCTGGCCGTTGTTTGCGCCTTCAACGAGACCGGGCGGAATTCCAACAAATGTCGCTGTGACTGCGTCGCCACCTATTAGTCGATTTGTGAGTTCCTGGCCAAGACTTGGTGCACGGCTGTAAATAACACTATCGATCAGCGCAATTCCAATCGCCCCGCCGACGTTACGCATCAGGTTGAAAAGACCGCTCGCATCCGGCACGCGCGCGGCCGCCAATTGACCGAGCGCCAGACGTGTTGGGGGCAGTAGACAGAACATGATGGCACAGCCGCGCAGGACTTGCGGCAGGAACAAATCCTCAAAATCAGAACGCGGTGACTGCCAGCCGCTCGCCGCTAGCCCTGCTGCAAAAAGTGCAAAGCCAAGTGCGGTCAACACACGTGCATCCATGCGCGGCTCCAGCGCCACAGCGATGGGTGCCATGATCAATTGCGCAACGCCAGTGACCAGCATGATTTCGCCGATATCGAGCGCGCTTTTCGATCGGACAAATCCCAGAAATACCGGGATGAGATAAACGGAGCCAAACAATCCAATGCCAAGCGCAAAGCTTAGGATACATCCGATGGTGAAATTACGATCTGCAAACGAGGTCAGGTCGACAATTGGCGGCGACGCTGACAGCGTCCGGTGAACAAACCCCGCTGCACCAACCACGAACAAAAACAGCAGAGACAAAACAAAGCCTGACAGCCAACCACGATCTGGTGCTTCTTTCAAAGCGATTTCGAGCGCTGTGAGAGCGACCGCCATCATCACCAGAGACAGGACATCCAGTGTTCGTGCCTCGTTAAAATAGGCCTTTTCCCGTGGCAGGGTTTGGCTGGCGATGAGGGCAGCAAGGGCGCCTGGCACGACGTTGATCAGGAAGAGCCAGTGCCAAGAATAGGTGGTTGTAACCCAGCCACCGACGACGGGTCCCAATGTCGGCGCGAGGACCGCTGTGATCCCCGCCAATGTCGTTGCGACATTTTGGTGTTTGATGGGAAAAAGCAAAAAGACCCCGGAGAAAACTGCCGGAATGAGCGTGCCGCCTGAAAATCCCTGCACAACGCGCCAGGTGATCAGGTCTGCAAATCCATGGCTTGTGGCGCATCCAATGGAGGCGAGCGTGAAAACGGAGACGGCAGCAACAAACAGCCAACGCATGGTCAACATGCGCGTGAGGATACCGGTGAGTGGGATCGCGATGATCTCGGCGATCAGATACGCTGTCTGTATCCAGCTGATCTGATCCGCTTGTATGTCCAGTGCGCCTTGGATCGTCGACAGGGACGTCGCAACGACTTGAACATCGAGGATGGCCATGAACATGCCAATGCACATGGTGGCAAAGCCAATCCATGTGACAAGTCCTGAAAAGCGCGGCTCAGATATTTGCTGTGGTGGTTGCATTCGCGTTTCTGGACAGGGCTGAACTCTCGGCGCGAATTCGTATCATCAGGATGAGTGCGTTGGCGAGCGAAAACACGATTGCAACCAGCGGCAGGCCGAGACAGAGCGGGAGACTTGCGATTTCTCCGATGACCACAAGGTAGTTTGGGTGTGAGACATATTTAAACGGACCAGATGTAACCAGCGGCGCGCCAGGCAACACAATGATGCGCGTGGTCCACCGATCACCCAAGGTAGCAAGCACCCAGATGCGGGCAGCCTGCAGACTGAGAAAGACTGCCAACCAAAAAGGCGAGATGGGGTTTGCCCATCCCAACCCCCAAAGGCTTGCAAGCCACGCGGCATGCATGACGACAATGAGGGGGTAATGGCCGGGTGCCACTTCATAAGCGCCGCGTGCCAAAAGGGCGCGCGTGTTGCGACGTGCGATCACAAGCTCGGCAAGTCGCTCAAGCGTCACAAATGCCAGCAAGACAAGAGTTGCTGTCATGCTGCCGCCTTCAACGAGACGCAGCACGTGGAAAAGCCCGGCCCCATGGCGGTGAGCAATGTGCGCCTCGGGAGACCTTTTTGGAGAAGGCGTTCAAGGACAAAAAAGGCAGTGGGTGCAGACATATTTCCGTAATCAGCTAAAATATCGCGCTCATGATCGAGTGCGCCTTGCTGCAGCGCAAGCGCACGTTCGAGCGCATTGACCACTTTGGCACCGCCCGGATGGCAGGCAAAACGGTCAACGTCAGCGAGCGTCAAATTGTTGCGCGCGAGGATATGGCTGATGGCAGGGGCGATATTGGCTTCGGCAAAGGGCGGAATGGCTCTGTCGAAAATAACGCCGAAGCCTTCAGGCTCAACGTTCCACCCCATGATGTTGAGCGTATCCGGCCACGTGTATTGGCCGTCCATCTCGAGTTCAGCCAGGCCGGTATCCCCTGCGCGAACCACACATGCGGCCGCCCCATCGCCAAACAAAGCTGTGGCGACAATGTTTTCTTTGGTCAGTTTGTCGAGGCGAAACGACAATGTGCAGAGCTCAACTGCCACCAGCAACACGACGCTGCCGGGGCGCGCTTGCGCGAGGCGTGATGCAATGGAGAGGCCCATGACGCCACCAGCGCAGCCGAGGCCGAACACGGGAACACGCTCCACATCGGCGCGAAATCCCATGCGACCCATCACCCGGGATTCGAGACTTGGCGTTGCAATCCCAGTGGACGACACAGTGACGATGCTGTCGACCTCGTCTGCGCTCATATCTGCCATCTGCAAGGCTTTGTTGGCGGCGCCGCAGAACAACTCGCCCGCAACCTCGAGATAGGCTGCATTGCGTTCGGACCAGCCGAGTGCATTGAAATACCAATCAAGCGGGCGCGCAGCATACCGAGTCCGAATACCGGAGCTTTCAAAAACACGCGCCAGATGCTCGAAGTTTTCGAACCGCGACGCAAAGCCTTTATGGGCTGCCGCCGCCACGTCCCGTTGGACAATTTTATGACTTGGAACAGCGGTCGCAACAGAGATCAACTTTGAAATTTCACGCATTCAGGGACCTTTGCGCCGGCCTGCCAAGCTGGAAAAACACCCTCAGTGCAGGATACGGTCTCAAATAAAATTGGTTCATAGCGGCGGGCGAAGCGCAACTACTCAGGCGGCGTCCAGGCACCAAGACGCTTGCGTTAAGTCGAGGCGCGAAGACGTTAAATCGTTAAGTGGAATCGTGGGCCGTGACGCGTTTTTCTGGGGTAATCTGGCGGTCTGAAAGCATGTCTGTCGATGCAATTCAGCCCAAAGATGCGTCTGCGGGGCTCAAATCAAACACTTTGAGGGATGGCGCATGGTTTGTCATGAGAAGGAGGTTCGCGCGCATTTGTTCTGCGCTGGCCCTGTCCTTGAAGAAAAATTTGACGTGCCTGTTATCAACAATGAGATGCGATTCGTGATGCACAGGACTTTTCGCGGATTTGAAGGCTTTCCAAAGCGATGCAAATTCAGCCCGATTTCCCATTGCCAATTGAAACTCGACAACAAAGGGGCAGATCGCTTCAACATCGTGTCGAGAGGGGTCAATCCGGTGCACACTCATCACTTACTCTGAGTTCGTATGACTGCCGGTTGGCGCAGAGGACATCAGTCGTTCTTAAACGGGGCTTCGATACCCGGATCGCCAACGGAAACTGATCGACATGACAAATTCAGAGTAATGTCATTGATGTCTTGCCGATACATGGGGGATCTACTCACGGTTTGGGTAGGTGTCGGGGCCAAGTTCGGGGCGAGCTACGCAGGCTGAATATTGTTTTGGCGCTCCGGCAGCATTGCAAAGCTCACGCTGGTGGATTGATGTTCACAATTTTAAGCGCACTTGCATGGCATCTTTGGACCTGTCGCGAAGGCAAAGGTCAAGTTTTACTTCTTGTGCTGAAGCTTTATTTTCTTGTTCCATAAACAGAGCATAATTTGGTGGATGGATGGATAAAGACCTCCAGCAACTGCATATCGAAACTGAGCAATTCGGAGTTCCCTATCTTCAGTCTCGCCTGCAGCTTTCATCAGGATCATATCTGGAGATCACGACCACGCACTGGGCCAAAGATGCATTGGAAAGTCACGTGAAGTGGATTTCCGGAGACCAGGTTTTGGTCAAGCATTATAGTGTGTTTCGTGCTGATGGCGTCTCGCACGGCTCGCCGTTGGAAACCGCCCGCGTGCAGCACAAAAAGATCTTGGAGCTGCTGTCCGCGCGCGAAGGACCTTGGTAAGCGCGCGGAGCAGTAGTCTTGTCGAGCTGACCATGAAGCCAGGACGGAAACCTTAGCTTCATCGGAGTATCAGCGCCTTAAGCTGTGCCGAATCCGGCTTGGATGGCGCTTCATGTCGCTGCAAAATGCCATCTCGTGGTCGACGTTCCCATTTTTATTTTGTCACTGAAGCGCAATGACCGCAGATAGAAGCGTCATTTTTGGTTGTCTTCCTTGCAAGACATCGTCGCTGGTTGCTTTGCAGCCAGTCGAGGGC
>CAIZGQ010000615.1 GCA_903932565.1 uncultured Hyphomicrobiales bacterium | reverse complement strand
GGTTCATCGCGGTGACCACTCGCCTGGCCTCTCTGCGGAAGGCTGGTTCAACGCAAATCAAGAAGTTTATCCCTACGGGGTTCTGATTGCAGTTGCGCGCGTGGATTCTGGTACCGGTGCCATCGCGCTCGAGCGCACCCAGATTGCGTACGATATCGGACGCGCAATCAATCCCATGCTGGTCAAGGGGCAAATCATGGGCGGTTTTGCGCAAGGGCTCGGCGGCGCGTTGCTGGAGGAATTTCGATACGACGACCGCGGTCAACCCCTGTGTTTGACATTTGCTGACTATCTTATCCCTACCATGCACGACGTGCCACATGTGGACATTCTTATCAGCGAAGATGCCCCCAGTCCCAGCAATCCGCTTGGCATTAAAGGCGCTGGGGAAAGTGGCATTGCAGCAGCTGGAGCAGTGATTGCTTCAGCCGTGGAGGACGCTCTGGGAGTTCCCGGTGCGATCCAATCGCTTCCGATCACGCCACGAATGATTAAAGACATACTTCGTGAAACACCATCCGCCTGTGCGGAGATGCGCCCATGAAAGCGGCGCAGTTTGAATATCATGCGCCTGCAACCGTTGCCGAGGCCGTCGCACTGCTGGCCGAGCATGCCGACAGTGGCATCCGTATTTTAGCCGGCGGTCAGAGCCTTGTCCCAACCATGGCCTATCGCCTGGCACGCCCTGCGCACCTGGTTGATATTAACCGCATCGCTGGTCTTGATGGCCTGATAGACCACACACATGAATTAGAAATCGGTGCACTTGTCCGTCACCAAGACTTTGCTGCGTCTGACGCTTCCTTGCGACTCAACGTGATCCTGGCGCATATCGCAAACCATATTGCACATCGCCCTATTCGGGCGCGCGGCACATTCTGCGGCAGCCTAGCGCATGCGGATCCCGCATCTGAATGGTGTCTGGTTGCGGCGACACTAGACACCGACTTGTTTGCCGAAAGTGTCCGCGGCGTCCGCACAATATCGTCTGCATCTTTTTTTCAGGGAATCATGGCGACCGCCTTGGCGGAGGACGAATTTCTGACAAAGGCGTGCATAAAAAGGCCGGATGCGGATACTCGTTTTGGCTTCTTTGAATTCAGCCGGCGGGTCGGGGATTTTGCGCTCGCTGCATGCTTTGTGTCGTTCCGCCTCGTGTCTGGCATTATGCAGGATGTCAGATTGGGCATCGGCGGGGTCGAGGATTTCCCCCGCCGACTTTCCGAAGTTGAGCACTTTCTCGAGGCTCAAGCGCCAAATTCAGGACTATTTATATCAGCAGGGCAGCTCGCCTCAAAACGCGTCCGGCCTTCGGCAGTCGATGCTGACTATCGAACTGATCTTGTGAAGACTGTCGTCAATCGGGCGCTGCAACACGCGCATGGATGTGACCAGGCCAACGCCGTGCGTTCTTGATCTACAAAGCGTCCAAAGCGCGTGCATTGGCCGTTTGTGCCGCACGTGCCGTTTACTTTAACCCGCTAATCAAAGAGCGATGAGATTGCCTGATCGACCACAACCTCGATCAAGGATGGCCCATTGGATGCGAAGGAATTTGTGAGTGCCGCATCGAGACCATCGGCCTGGTCGACCTTTTGGCCGGGGCAGCCCATGCCCTT
>CAIZGQ010000614.1 GCA_903932565.1 uncultured Hyphomicrobiales bacterium | reverse complement strand
GTTTGCAATATTTAACTTAACACAAGCCACGAATTTATGATGATTTTCATAGGCAAATTATATTGAACGGGGGGCTTTGCACGCCTAAATCGGGATATTTTGAGGTTGGCGGGCTCCGGCGCGGATTTATAGTTCAACCCCCCCCATGAGGTTTTGGCCCGTATCCCACGAATCTTAGCTTAGCTGTGAACTACGTCTGAATTCTTAGGCCGTGAGAAATCGCCTGATTTTCGAGCGGAGGGCACGGGATTGCTGCAATCAGCTCCCGCGTGTAGTCCGCGGACGGTCGTTCCAGCACAGCTTCAGCTGTTCCCTCCTCAACGATTCGGCCACCTTTCATGACAATCACCCGGTCGCACAGCAATCGCACCACGTGCAGATCATGGCTGACGAAGAGATAGGACATGCCAAGCTTGGCCTTGAGATCGGCCAAAAGGTTGAGGACGACGGCCTGCACCGAGACATCCAATGCTGCGGTGGGCTCGTCCAGGATAACCAGATCAGGCTTGAGCGCGATGGCGCGGGCAATTCCGACGCGGGCCTTCTGCCCACCAGACAATTGATGCGGGAAGCGATCAAGCAGATCCACCGGCAAGCCAACGAGCCCGGCCAACTCTTCGCAGCGCGCGCGGATCGCATCAGCTCCTGACACCACGCCAAAGCGCAACAGCGGATCGGCGATGGCCCGGGCCGCAGTATAACGCGGATTGAGGCTGTCGGTCGGGTCCTGGAATACCATCTGGATTTTGGGCCGCTTGGCGTGCCGCGCAAACGCGCGCGCCGGGATCGAGCCCAAATCTTCGCCGTCAAACACAATGGACCCGGCGGTCGGGTCCAGCAGGCGCATGACCATCATCGACGTGGTGGACTTGCCGCAACCCGATTCCCCCACCAGGCCAACGCTCTCGCCCTTGCGGACTTCAAACGACAGCCCATCCACCGCGCGGAATGGCGCCTTTGGTGTCTTGTCGGCACCGCCGAGAAACTTGGCGAGCAGCCCTGCCCCCTCGCGCGGATATTCCTTCACCAGATTGCGAACGATCAGCAGCGGCTCGCCGGGCGCGGTCACTGTCTCGGCCATGGGCGTCGCAGTCCCCTCGGGCAATAAATCGCGTAAGGTGATGCCGGGGCGTGGGGTCGCGCGCATCAGTTTGCGCGTGTAGGCGTGCTGGGGGTCGGCAAAGATCTGCCGCGACGGGGCCGTTTCTACGACATGTCCCTTCTCCATCACGATCACCTTGTCGCAATAGGTGGCGGCAAGGCCAAGATCGTGGGTGATGAGCACGGTCGACATTCCGCGCTCGCGGGTCAGCTCGACAATCAGGTCCATGACGGCCTTCTGCGTTGTGACGTCGAGCCCGGTGGTTGGTTCATCCGCGATCAGAAGCTGCGGCCGACAGGCCAGCGCCAGGGCAATCACGATGCGCTGACACATGCCGCCCGAGAGCTCAAAGGGATAAGCCTCATAGCGTTCCTGTGGCCGGGCAATGCGCACCTGCTCCAGGATGGCGATGGCTTTTTCCTGCGCGTCGCCGGAGCCCGCCTGCGCATGCTGGCGCAGCACGTCTTCGATTTGGTGTCCGACCTTGCGGATCGGGTTGAGTGCAGCACGCGGGTTCTGGAAGATCATCGACATTTCGCGACCGCGCAGATCGCGCATCTCGCTCTCTGGGATCTGCGTGAGGTCAAATCCCGAGAACGCGATAGAGCCATGGGCGACGCGCCCGGCCCGATCAAGAATGCGCATCACCGCGTAGGATGTGACCGACTTGCCGGAGCCGGATTCACCGACGATGCCAACGGTCTCGCCGGTCGCGACCGAAATGTCGATGGATTTCACCGCCTCGACGATGCCGCGCCGGGTCGTGAATTCCACCGTCAGGTTTTTAACTTCAAGCAGCGGACGTGCGGCCATGGCATTGCTCCCTTACGTGCGACGCTGCGGATCAACGATATCGCGCAGACCATCGCCAATCAGATTGAAGCAGAACACGGCAAGCATCAGCGCGAGGCCGGGAAACAGCGCAATCCACCACTCACCCGAGATGATGTTGCCAGAGCCCTCGGCGACCATGATGCCCCATTCGGGCGTCGGTGGGCGCACGCCAAGGCCAATGAATGAGAGGCCTGCTGCGTTCAGGATCGCGTAACCCATCGTGAGGGACATCTGCACCACCATGATGGGCAGGATGTTGGGCAGGATGACCGTCAATGCGATGCGAATGTCCGAATTGCCCGTGAGGCGTGCGGCCATCACATATCCTGCGTTGCGCCGGATGCTGGCCTCAGCGGTCGCAATGCGCGCATAGAGCGGAAAGTTGATGATCGCCGTGGCGATGACGATGTTGGTCACCGTGTTGCCAAGCGCCGCGACGATGCCCATGGCAAGCACGAACAATGGAAAGGCCATGATCGTGTCCGAGATGCGGCCGACAATTCGCTCGGTCCAACCGCCAAAAAAGCCCGCTGCAATGCCAGCCACACCCCCGACGGCGAACACCAATGCGACAGAGGTGACGGCGATGATCATGTCGAGCCGCGTGGCGATGATGACGCGCGAAAAGATATCACGCCCCAGCTGATCTGTTCCAAACCAATGCCGCAGGTTCGGCGGCTTCAGCGCAAAAGCCGTGTCGGACACCAGGGGATCAAACGGCACGATCCACGGACCGAAGATTGCCAGAAATACCAGCATGGCAAAGAGGCCGAAGGAGACTGCCGTGACCGGATTGTCGCCGATGATGTAGCGTGCATGGGACAGGGTTGCCGATAGACCAGCGAGACGTCGGCTGCCAGACGATGCGGGCGTGGCAGCAATCACCTCATTGTCGACGCTGCTCATGTGGCACTCCTCATGCGCGGATCAATGACGCGATACGTGAGGTCGATGATCAGATTGAGCGCGATGTAGAGAATGGCCATGGCCAGAACAAAGCCCTGCACCGGCGCAAAGTCCGAGGCGATCAGCGCTTCAACCGCGTACGAGCCGATGCCGGGCCACGCGAAGACTTTCTCGACCAGTACGTTGGCGCCCAGCAGAAACGAGAATACCATGCCCAATGTCGTGACCACCGGCAGCATGGCATTGCGAAACGCATAAGTGAAAATCACCGTGCGACCGTTGAGGCCCGAGGCGCGGGCCGTGCGCACAAATTCCGATGCCAACACCGCCAGCATGGAGGCGCGAGTGATGCGCGCAATGGGCGCGAGCGAAAAAATCGCCAGGGTGATGCCAGGCAAAAGCAGCGACGACAGGCTCGCCCGGAAATTTTCCCAATCGCGCGCAATGAGACTGTCGATCAGATAAAAACCCGTGATGGTGTTGGGCGCAGAAGCAAAGACATCAAGCCGCCCCAAAGGTGCGGGCGACCATTGCAGCAGATAATAAAACACATAGACGAGCAGCAGGCCGCTGAAGAACACAGGCAGCGACACGCCAGCTGTTGCGATGGCGCGACACGCATGATCGAGCATCGTGCCCTGTTTCACCGCCGCCGCGATGCCCAGCGGCACTGCGATGATCAGCGAGAGAATGAGGCCAAACAGCGTGAGTTCTGCCGACGCCGGAAGGCGATTTTTCAGATCTGCCAGCACCGGCTGGCCCGTGGTCAGCGACTTGCCCAGATCGCCATGGGACAGATCGATCACGTAGCGCTTGAACTGTTCTGGCAGCGGCTTGTCGAGACCAAGTTGCTTGCGCACTTCCTCGATTGCCTGCGGGGTCGCAGCGGGCCCTGCAAAATAAGCTGCCGTATCGCCGGGCAAAACACGAGTCAGCAGAAACGACACAACGATGACGCCGATCAGCGCGGGCAAGGTTGTCAGCAGTCGATCCAGAAAAATCTTCAGCATGGCAAATTCCGCAAAGAGCGTCAGCGCGTGGGATATGTCCGGCGCAGCAGGTGTTGCGCCGGAATTGCTCGGTCACGCATCAGGCTTTTTCAAGTGCGCGATAATCAAGGCGACGGTGGAACCAGTATTGATAGCCGCTGACGTTCTTTTGCATTGCGACGTTCACATAGGGTTGGAACAACGGAATGCGTGGCACGTCCTTGAAGGCAAGATCGATAAAGCCCAGCACGTTCTTGTCATAATTGGGCGTGTCTCCTGCGGCGGCTGACGTGCGTGCACCAAGGATGAGTTTATCCATCTCCGGGTTCTGGTAGCTCATGGTGTTGAACACCGAGTTCGAGCCGTCGTAGCACCAGAAGAAGAAATATTCGGGATAATCGAGCCACCCGGAGAAGATGTTCGTGAACAGCGGCATCTCCTTCTTGTTCAATTCTGTGCGCCAGTTGGCACCCGGAATTTTGTTGATGGTTGTCTTGATGCCGATCTGCGCGAGGCTTTCCTGAACGAGCACACACAACGGCTCGTTGACACCCGCAAAGCCAAGATCGAACGACAGGGTTGTTTCAAACCCGTCCGCCATGCCCGCTTCTGCCATCAGGGCCTTTGCCTTGGCGATGTCCGTGCTGAAGCCGGAGGGCTGCGGCCAAACGGCCTTCGTGGCCGGACCGCCCGAGCCACCAAACATCGGATTGGCGAGGCCGAACATCACGGCGTCCATGATCTTCTGGTACGGCAAGGCGCAGGCAACGGCCTGGCGTACCTTCGGATTGTCGAAGGGCGGCTTTTTCACATTCATGCCGATGTACTGGATGCCGTTCGAATAGGGCGTCGACACCACATTCATCTTGGCGTCGGCCTTCATGTCGGCGAAATCCTTGCTCGGCAGATCGTACGAGATG
>CAIZGQ010000613.1 GCA_903932565.1 uncultured Hyphomicrobiales bacterium | reverse complement strand
GCCGTCGCGTGCGGCTTACCTCGAACGTTAGGCCGCGCAAAAGCCACCTGTTGGAGCTCGCCACAGACACTTCGCCGATCGCGCTTGACCCTGACCCTGCGTCAGGGTGCAAGATTGAAGAATGGACTACACGATCGGCCAGTTGGCCAAGCTCACCGGCACCACCGTTCGCGCCTTGCATCACTACGAGAAGCAAGGTCTGCTTGAACCTTTCGGACGGACTGCCGCAGGGTATCGGCGCTACTCGCAGCGGGATGTCCTTGCGCTACATCGCATCCTCGCATTCAGGCAGATGGGCATCGGTCTCAAGGAAATCGCCGCCTACTTGGGCGCACACGACCCACCGTTGAATGAACTCCTCGCCAAGCAGGCCGCGAAAGCTCGGTCCGACATCGCGCAGCTTCAGAGCCTGTTGTCCAAGCTCGAGCGCTTAATGCTGATCTCTTCAACCAAGGAAGAGTCCGCTCTTTCCACGCAATTAATGGACCTTATGAACACCATGCAATCTCTTCAGCAGCACTACAAGTCCGACGAACTCACTGAACTCCATGCCATTCGAGACTCAATCACACCAGAAGATCAGCAAGAGATGAGAAACACCATCCGCATCCTGTTGGAGGGCTTTGCCGCCGCGCAGGCGAGGCAGACTGATCCCGAAGACGTCCAAGTCAAGGGATTGGCGAGACAGTGGCTGGCGCTTGGCAGCCTCGCTCCAGCCTCTCGCCAAGTGACTGAGAAGACTCGAACGCTTCTTGACACCAATGACAAGGTGCAGCTCGCGACCGGTATTACCCCGAACCTCAAAGGCTACATTGACCGGGCGGTATCTCTCGTCCGAGGTTCAAAGTAGCGATCTGCAACACAGACATCACGAAAGCGCGGCCTAACCCCTCGCTCAAGCGGAGCGCCAACAGCGTGGCACACTGGCCATCAAGCGCTGGGGCTTCGCCCCATTTTGCGCTTGCTGTCCAGCGCGCCACGCTGTCGTCGCCCGCTTAGCTCGAACGTTAGGCCGGCCAAAATGCCAGAATACCAATTACCGTGCTATCGGCTAAAGTTCCGGCACGCGGACATTGGCATCTCGGTTTCTGCGCCAGTTATCAGTTCTTCGTGGCGGCCAAGCTCAGTCGCGGAGTGGCTCGTTCCACTGCCTCACCTCTGTCGTGGTCGGGCAAGGTCAACCACCCTGCACACCGGAACGCGCCCGCGACGTGGTCGTCTGTCAATCAGTTGGTTGTTTGCGCTTCGCGCAGCTGTGCTGCGCCGGGCAGTCAGTTCGTCGTAGTCCTTGGCACAGGTTGCATCCCTCGCTCCGTCAACCAACAGATTCACGCGGCTCGCAGCTTGTCCGGCTTCTATGTGGAATCATGGCACTCGATGCAGTAAAACTCGAACACTGTGCGCGCCGGCCTAACCCCTCGGTCAAGCCGACACGCAACATCAGGCCGCGCTGGCCGCGTGGCGCTCATAGTCGCGTTGCACCACGCGGCCATCACGTCCTCCTGTCGCGTGCGGCTTACCTCGAACGTTAGGCATCACAACTGCACCCATGCGCCGTCCCATCGCAAACCTCATTGCATCTGGCACCGCGCTGCTGGTTCTACTCGGAATGGTAACTGCGGTGGTGGTCTTGTCTAAGGAAGAAGAGCACTTTTGGTTGTACGAGGCTGTTGGTTGCATCTTCACTGTTCCTATGGCGCTTGCAATGTGGAGCGGCAAGATGAGGAAACCAAGTGACGAACCCGTAGCTGGTCCGGAAAATTGGAAAGACTGGCTGCTTTTATCGCTTGTTGGTTTTGCAATTAGCGCACTCTTTCTCGCCTTCGACGTCTTCGTGGCACAGGGTCACCCTGGCATCAGCGCAGTATTCACCGTTGGCGCTGTTGTCATAACCGTTGTGTCTCTACCAAGCGCCATTCGTGCGTGGCTACTTGACTTGTTGCAAGATCACGCCGGAGCCAGTGATGCCTAACCCCTCGCTCAAGCGGAGCGCCAACGGCAGGCCACCAGGCCCGGGCTGGTGGTACGCGGTACATTTTCACCAGCCCGGGCCTGGCGTCCTGCCGTCGTCGCCCGCTTGGCTCGAACGTTAGGCTTCCGAATACGCCTCACGCAGACCGAGGTATTTCGCAAAAGGGACGAAGTCTCGGTCGGAATGCAGAAGAGTCAGACTATCCTCGATGCACCGTGTGGCAATCAGCGTGTCGATAGTCTTTCGAACAGTGATGCCCTTTTCTCGGAGAACGCGGTAGTTCTCTGATGCCTTGACTGCCGAGTCGTATCCACAAAGATCAAGGCGAGTGAAGGTGTCGAACACCTTTTTCACTACCTTGAACTCCTTATCATCGCGAACGCCTTGCAGGACCTCGGCCACAACCAAGTCGCCCACAGCAATCCGCGTTCGTCCAAACAAAGAATCCAGCAGCACAACCTGCGGGGTGTCCGCGGAACGGAAGTAGTCGACCCATACGCTGGAGTCGACCAAGATCACTTGTCGGTCCTCATCTCGTTCAAATCACCTTCCCAGGTAATCTTGCCGCGCAGTTCGCGAGCCTTCTCCTGGGCGCGAAGGTCAAGTAGAGTCCGCAAACCGAGTTCAACCGCTTCCTTCTTTGTCTTGGCTCCGGTTGCACGCAGAGCATCCTTCATGAGCTTGTCGTCAATCTCGATGTTTGTGCGCATTCTGTGTACCTCAGTAGGTTCGGGTACACATAGTAGCACGGGCGCGTCCGCGCGGAAGCCTAACCCCTCGGTCAAGCCGACACGCAACGGCAGGCCACACCGGCCGCGTGGCGCCCATGGTCACGTTGCACCACGCGGCCGGCGCGTCCTGCCGCCGCGTGCGGCTTACCTCGAACGTTAGGCTCGCAAGGAACGCTCAGCGGTCATCGTCGCAATGCCGAATCTGCACTTCATCAACATAGTGCTGCATGTAAGCGCCGGGTGCCTGGCACTGATGCTCGGCCTCGCAATTTTGATGCGGAAAAAGGGGACCTCCACACACAGGAAACTAGGGAAACTATTCTGCTATTCAGGCTTCGCAGTGTGCTTCTTTGCCGCTACTGGGCTGGTATTTTTCAAATTCATGCCCCTATTCACAGCGCTCCTGTTTCTCGTTTTTTACCAAGTCGTCAGCGGTTGGCGAATCGCCGTTGCGCAAGCAGCCGGTCCTTCGCAACCTGATGCTGCCTGGACGCTCATGGCTGCCGCCGTCGGCACAACTTTGGGGGTATGGCTGTGGAAGCATCCTGATTCCAACCATGCCGGCCCGTATGGCACGCTCGGTGCGCTGGCCCTTGTACTCGCGTACGACGCGGGCCGCTGGCTTTTTCCAAAGCGATGGCATGCGTCGCTTTGGCGGTATGAGCATCTCTACAAGATGGTTTCGTCAATCTTCGGAATGATGTCCGCGTTCGTTGGCAGTATAGAGCCGGCCTCGCAAATCT
>CAIZGQ010000612.1 GCA_903932565.1 uncultured Hyphomicrobiales bacterium | reverse complement strand
CAGGAAATCGTCGATCTTCTTGGGCTTGCCGGTCAACTCGAAGACAAAACTCTCAATCGTCGCGTCCACGACCTTCGCCTTGAAGGCCTCCGCCAGCCGTAGAGCCTCGGCGCGGGCATCGCCCTTGCCGCGCACCTTGATCATCGCAAGCTCGCGTTCGATCGCGTCGGTTGCCAGCGTCAGGTCCGTCACCTTATGGACGGGCACGATGCGCTCCAGCTGGTGACCCACCTGCTCGATGGCTTCCGGCGGGCCGGACGTCACGATGGTGATGCGCGACAAGTGCTCGCCGTGGGCGACCTCGGCCACTGTCAGGCTCTCGATATTCCAGCCACGGCCGGAAAAGAGGCCAACGACACGGGCGAGCACGCCGGGTTCATTGTCCACGAGAACCGACAGCGTGTGGCTTTCAACATTCGATTTGCCCAAAGCCGACGAATAGGGCGAGGGCGGGATCACGGGCGCAGGCGCAGGTGTCATGGCGTTCATCTTGTTTCTCTCTCAAAGCTTGGTGATGTCGCGGGCCAAGGTCTCGTGCAGACGCAGCAAGACAGCGGACAAACCTCACACCAGCATCTTGCCCTTCTCATCGATCACGCCGCCGATATCGATCCCGGCATCGTCCGACAGGTCCGCGAGGATCATGTCATTGTGCGCTTTGCCTGATGGGATCATCGGGAAGCAATTTTCTTCCTTCTCCACGAGGCAATCAAAAATCACCGCCTGCGGTGACTCGATCATTTCCATGATTGCCGCATCGAGCTTTGCGGGGTCCGAACAGCGGATGCCCTTGGCACCATAGGCTTCCGCCAGTTTCACGAAATCCGGCAGGGCTTCGGAATAACTTTCAGAATAGCGCCCGCCGTGCAGCAATTCCTGCCACTGGCGCACCATGCCCATGTACTCATTGTTCAGGATGAAGATCTTCACCGGCAGGCGATACTGACGCGCCGTCGACATCTCCTGCATGTTCATGAGGATGGAGGCCTCGCCCGCAATATCGATGACAAGCGCCTTTGGGTGCGCCATCTGCACACCAATGGCAGCGGGCAAGCCATAGCCCATGGTGCCAAGGCCACCGGACGTCATCCAGCGGTTGGGCTCTTCAAAATGATAGTGCTGGGCTGCCCACATCTGATGCTGGCCGACTTCGGTCGTGATGTAGGTGTCGCGTCCCTTGGTGAGTTCATAAAGGCGCTGCACGGCATATTGCGGCTTGATGGCGCTGGTCGAGGGTTTGAACGCGAGTGACTTGCGCGCGCGCCACACATCGATCTGCTTCCACCAATCGGCGAGCGCTGTGGCGTCCGTCTTGTGACCTTCCGTGCGCCACAAACGCACCATGTCTTCCAGCACATGGGCGCAATCGCCGATGATGCCCAGATCAATCTTGACCGTCTTGTTGATGGAAGATGGATCAATATCGATATGGATCTTTTTGGAGCCGGGAGAAAACGCATCCAATCGACCGGTGATGCGATCATCAAAGCGCGAGCCGACTGCGATCATCAGATCGCAATCATGCATCGTATGATTGGCCTCGTAGGTGCCGTGCATGCCCAGCATGCCAAGCCAGTTCTTGCCCGATGCCGGGTATGCCCCAAGACCCATCAGCGTGGACGTCACCGGAAAGCCTGTGAGCTGCACGAGTTCGCGCAACAGTGTCGAGGCATGCGGTCCAGAATTGATGACGCCACCGCCGGTGTAGAACACCGGGCGTTTGGCCTTCGCCATCATCGCCACCGCTTCGCGGATCTTGTTCATGTCGCCCTTCAGGCGCGGCTGATAGGTCTTGTGCTGCGCAACCTTGGGGCGCTCGTAATCGCCTTTTGCAAACTGGATGTCTTTTGGAATGTCGATGACGACCGGACCCGGGCGACCGGACGATGCCACATAAAACGCCTCGTGCAGAATGCGCGGCAAATCCTCGATACGGCGCACGAGGTAATTGTGCTTGGTGCAATGGCGGGTGATGCCGACCGTGTCGCATTCCTGGAACGCGTCCGAGCCGATCAGATGGGTCGGCACCTGGCCGGTGATGCAGACGATCGGGATGGAATCCATCAGCGCGTCGGT
>CAIZGQ010000611.1 GCA_903932565.1 uncultured Hyphomicrobiales bacterium | reverse complement strand
TGCACGAAGGCCTCGATTCGGGCGAGACTCGCCTCATCGAGCAGCAGGGGTGCATGGCCCTGTCCCTCCACCACAAAGCCTTCCACGGGCGGGTAGGGCGCGCTGTCGGGCGCGGGTAGATTGGCATCGCGGGCCGCCGCCGCCTCAGCCTCTGCCATTTGCGTTCGGCGGTTGAGCATGGCCTCGAAGGTCGCCGGCGACAGCAGGTCCGAATTTGCGCCCCGGATCACCAGCAATGGCACATTGCGCAGCCCGTCGAACTGCGGCCAGAGCACGGGGAGGGGTGTGTCGGGGTTCAAAGCCTCCAGCGTCTTGAAGAGGTTGGGGTCAAACCCGGGTCCCATCTTCCCGTTTTTCAGCGGGTAGGTCAGCTGGGCGTAAATGTCCCAATCCGCTTCGCTGACGTTGGTGAATTGCTCTCCAAACAGGCTTTTGAGCATGTCCACGGCCTGCGCCAGTGTGTCTGGCTGCGTGATCTTGCCGAGATAGCCCTTAATGCGCTGCAGCCCGGCTGGCTCGATGATCGGGCCGATGTCATTCAGCACCGCCGCCTTGATGAGGGACGGCTTCAGCGCCGCCAGCGCCATGATGTGAAGGCCACCGCGCGATGTACCCACGAAGATCGCCTCAGGCACGCCCGACGCCACCAACATCGTCTGGATGTCGGCGCTTTCGACAAACACGTCGTAGCGCTTCCAGTCCTTGTCCCATTGCGACAGGCCACGCCCGCGATAATCGATGGCCAGCACGCGTCGGCCTTTTGCCGACAGCCGAAGCGCCAGCGCGTGGAAGTCGCCGCAGGGGCGAGTCAGGCCGGGCAAGCAGACAACGGGGGTGAGGCTGCTCTCGCGGCTGCCATAGTCGCGCAGGTGCAGCAGCAGGCCGTCGGGGCCGGAAATGAATTGGGTGGTGTAGGGGTCTGGCGGCATCGGCCAAAGATCCTGAGGTTGGCTTCACATTCCCCCAAGCCTACCGCATTCCGCCAAGCAACGTCAGTTTGCTTTGAATGTCAGGGCGCGTCGCGGGAGAGGCCCCTCACATTGGGCTTTCAACTGGCAAGGGCCGTGGTTTTTCCGGCGCTTTGCTGGGCTGTGCCTGCGCAACGGTGGCTGCGGCAGGTGCTGTGCTTCCCGTCGCGGTCGCCGTTTTGGCCGCAATGCCGCCATTGGCGTCTTCCGCAAACCGTTCCTTGTACATCTCGACATTTTCAAGAACGCGCTGCACGTAATTGCGCGTCTCGGTGATTGGAATGCGCTCGATCCAGTCGATGGCGTCAACGCCCGGCTGGCGCGGATCGCCATACGCGCTCATCCATTCCTTCACGCGCTTGCCGCCGGCATTGTAGGCCGCAAAGGTCAGGATGTGGGAGCCGCCCTGTTCCTGCAGAAGGTCACCCAGATGCGCTGCACCCAGCTGCGCATTAAACGCGGGGTCCGTGGTCAGCCGATCCGCGCTGAAGGCAACTTTTGCCCGCTGCGCCGTGCGTTGCGCGGTCGACACAATCATCTGCATCAGGCCGCGCGCGCCAGCACCCGACACTGCTTTCGTCTGGAATGAGCTTTCCTGCCGCGCGATGGCATAGACGATCTCGCGCCCGGCGGAATTGCTGAGCGGTGTATAGGCTGGAATGCCAAAGATCGGGAACGCCGCGTCGTCCAAAGCAAAGCCGCGCTGCGAGGCGACCTTGCCAATGGCCAGTGTGGCGCGCGCATCCTGTGCCGTCTGCATGAGAGCGGCGAGGGCTGCAATTTGTCGATCTTCCGAAAGGGTCTTTGCGCAATCCATCGCCAATGAGAACGCGATCTCGCGCTCATCCAGTGCCATCAGCAATTCAATGACGCGGATCACCTCCACGCGATCATCGCCCCGGGCAATGCTGAGCGCGCGGCGGATGGGTGGCGTGCCTTTGCCCAGACGCGTGCGGGCCATCTGGCCGTAAAAGGTGCTGGTCTGGGCGGCGGCTGACTCATAGAGGCCCAATGCCCGCTCGCCCGCGCCGGAGGCCTCTGCCGTGCGGCCCTGCCAATAGGCGGCGCGCGCCCGTGACATCGGTGTCTCGGCGTAGGACGCCAGGCGGTCAAATTCGCGCGTCGCAGTTGCGGTGTCGTTGAGAAACCGCAGCGCAATCCAGCCCGCGTGGAAGGCGGCTTCGATCTGGTTTTCGTGGCTGGCGGGTGACGCGTCCTGGGCGATCCGCAGGGCGGTTTTGGCGTCACCCGTATCGAGCAGCTTTCGGGCGATCAGCCGACGCTCCACCCACCATTCGTCGGGATCAACGATGGCCGACCAGTCTCGCGGGGCCGCCAACATCAGCGCAGCCGCCTCAGCGATCTTGTTGCTGCGGCGTGCCATCTGGATGCGGGCAAACAGCGCGGCCGGATCATCCTTGAGGCTTGCCGGGATTGTCGCCAGCATCTTGTCTGTGGCGGTCTCGTTGTTCATGGCGATGCGAATTCTGGCAAGCGCCAGCACATCGGGTCCCGCCAGCGTTGCAGCGCGCAGCCCAGCGGCAGAATTGTTTTTATACAGCAACCGGTCCGCGCGCGCCTTGTGGTCGGCCGGCGTCAGGCGGTCGCCGAATTGTTTGAGAATGGCTGCCTCGAGGTTCCCGGCACAGTCATCGGTCCGCCAAAGATCGCGGATGATGGCATTGGCGTCCGGGTTGCGGTCGGCCGCAATGAGCAACTTTGCTTGCGCCAGCTTGCCGTAGGCGGTCTCCGGCGTGTGCTGGGCAAACAATGCCTGCGCCTTTGACATCGCTGACTTGTCGGCGAAGATGGCCTCCTCGGCGCGCCGACGCCCCCAGCCCGCAGAGGGCCAGGCCGGGTGGGCATCCAGAAATGCCGTCACCCGGTTAAAGCCGGTCTCACGCGGAAACAACCGCAGCGCGACCCAGTCGGCGGCGATCCGGGCCATGGGATCGCGGATGGTGCGGGCGGCTGCGTCGCCGTCGGCCAGCTTGCCTGCATGGTAGGCGCTGATCGCTTCACGGACGCCGGTCAAATCAATGCGCGGGTCAAGAAGGGTGGACGGGTCCACTGGAGGTGTTGCGGCTTCGACTGCCAGCCCGTCGCGGGGCCGGTTGGCGAGCGGGTCATCCAGATTGATCGCCTGGTCTGGTGCGCGCGCAGGCGCATCGCCAAGACGAGCTGGAGGCGGGGAGACTTCGAAGTCGTGGGGGAATGTCGCGCTTTTGAAATGCGAGACGGCGACATCGATCTTGGCATCTGCCCAAACCGCAAACGCCGACAGGCCCATGCGACCGTCCTCAATCTCGCGAACGACGTGGAAGTGCTTGTAAAATTGTGAGTTGACCGGCGCCAAGGCGAACGGCGTTGAAAGGCAGCCGACCACAAACCCGGCTCCAAGCAGGGCTCGGCCAGGGTGTTTCATGACGGCGCGGACGCCGGGCAGGCCTGAAAAGAGCATCTTGATCCGTCAGTTTGCAGGTCATATCCGGGTGCATAGCAAAAGCTGCTTCACCCTCACCGCGTTACCCGAAGCACCTTGGCCCGAAGCACCTTGCCCAAAACACCTTGCCCAAAGCACCTTGCCTAAGTGATGTTCACGACTGGTTAACCAACGCTTAGTCTTTAACGAATGGGATGAACGGGACTGTCGTGTCGTCATGAGACGGGCGCCAGCCGAACAACGGCCAATGCGCCGGGTACAGCTCGCCTCTTCCCACGCGCGGCCTCAGGGGCTATCTGTGCGATCCCCCATATGAGCCGTCCATTGCGGCAAGGATGGGGCGAAGCGATTTCACGTAATCCAGCGAAGGCATGGCGATGGCGCAGACCGTCAGATTTCAGGGCTCCCTCACGGCGCTCGTCACCCCGTTCCGTCATGGTGCGCTGGACGAAGACTCCTTTCGCAAGCTCATCGACTGGCAGATTTCCGAGGGCACCAAGGGGTTTGTGCCGGTGGGCACCACGGGTGAGAGCCCGACGCTGTCTGTGGCCGAGCATCACCGCGCGGTTGAGATCTGCGTGGCCGAGACGCGCGGTCGCGTGCCGGTGATCGCAGGTGCTGGCTCCAACAACACGCACGAGGCCGTGCTGCTTGCCCAGCATGCCGAAAAGGTTGGCGCAGACGCCGTGCTCGTCGTCACGCCCTATTACAACAAGCCCAATCAGGAAGGGCTGTTTCAGCACTTCAAGGCAATCAATGACGCCATCGGCATCCCGATTGTCATCTACAATATTCCGCCGCGGTCGGTCATCGACATGTCGGTCGACACCATGCGTCGCTGCTACGAATTGACCAACGTTGTGGGCGTCAAGGATGCAACAGGCCAGGTCGGGCGCATCTCGTTGCAGCGCGAGGCCATGGGGCCGGACTTCATCCAGCTGTCGGGGGATGACATCACGGCGCTGTCCTGCATGGCGGCGGGTGCGCACGGCTGCATCTCGGTCGTCTCCAACATTGCGCCGCGCGCCTGCGCGGAGCTCATGGACCATGCGCTGGCGGGCGATTTTGCCAAGGCGCTCGCTATCCAGGACAAGCTTGTGCCGCTGCATGCCGCAACCTTCCTTGAAGCTGGTGTGACAGGCGCAAAGTACGGGCTCTCCGTGCTGGGCCGCGTGAGTGAAGAGGTTCGCCTGCCATTGGTGCCCTCAACCGAGCCGACCAAGGCTGCGATCCGCCGCGCCATGGCCCATGCCGGCCTGAAGGGTCTTTAGAGGCCCCGCCATGTATGAGCCGGAGCACTTCCGGATCACGGACCGGTCTGTCCTGATCGAGGTGATCAAAGCCCGTCCCCTTGGGCTGCTGATCACAGCGGGCCTGGACGGCGCGAGTGCTGATTGCATTCCGTTCATTCCAGTTGAACAGGACGGCGTCCTGCACCTTCACGCGCATGTGGCAAAGGCCAATCCGGTCTGGCAGGCCTTGCAAAAAGATCCGCGCGTGCTGATCGTTTTTCAGGCTGAAGATCATTATGTCAGTCCGTCTTGGTATGAGACCAAGCGTCAGACCGGGCGCGTTGTCCCGACATGGAATTATGTGATGGTGCAGGTGCAAGGGTCGGCAACG
>CAIZGQ010000610.1 GCA_903932565.1 uncultured Hyphomicrobiales bacterium | reverse complement strand
TTTGCATGAATATGCCGAAGGCATCGTTGACATAAAGATCGGCGAGCGCGCAACGTCAGATATGTAATCAGGGGCCATTTGGCCATTGGCCAAAGATGAGTGCATGAACAGCCGTAACCATCTGCCATTAAATATCGTCTTAAAATAATCTTCATAGAACAGGAGGAGTCGGTCCTCAATTTTTATACTGCGATCGGATAGTTCAGAAATCCATATAGCTTTGAACGGACCCGCAATTGCGGCCCGATAGACTTCAAGGAGCAAAGCATCTTTCGTCGGGAAGTAACGATACAGGAGGCGTTGGGAGATTCCGCAGGCTTGCGCCAGTGCGCGTGTCTGGGCGTTCAGACCGTGCGTGGCAAAAAAATCAATGGCCTGGTCGAGAATTTGCTGGCGACGATCTGCAGGGTCCATGCGCGATTGAACAGCTTTGGGCGCAGAACTGGCTTCAACTGGCGCTGCAGGCCGGGGGCGGACGGTCTTTGTCACGGTCACGCAGGGCTCCAGCGCAAAACGGGATTGCCCAACCTGAATGCCCCAAAGTCCGCAGCAATGCAATGAAGTTCAAGGCTAAATCGTCATCTGACGATTGGCGCCTCGGCCCGGATGCCTGCAGGCTTCGGGACGTCAGGAAGAGGCCTCTTGAAGCGCACGCCAGATTGTTTGTGGCCGTGCTGGCGCGCCAACGGGGCCAGCATCCACGGCCGCCAAGGCGTTGTTGATGGCGTTCATGATGGCGGGGAGGGCGCCCGTGGTGCCAGCCTCGCCACAACCCTTGGCCCCAAGCGGCGTCGCCGGGCTTGGCGTGTTCAGGAAGCCGAGCTGAAATGACGGCAGATCATCAGCCCGCGGCATGCCGTAATCCATAAACGAGCCGGTCAGAATCTGGCCCTCGTCATCGTAGATGCACTCTTCGCCAGACACCTGACCAAACCCCTGCGCAATGCCGCCCATCACCTGTCCCTCGACGGAAGGTTCGTTCAGCACGGTGCCGACATCATCGATGGCGGTGTAGGCGACGAGGGAAAAGTGGCCCGTGTCGCAGTCGATTTCGACTTCCGCGATATGGCATCCGTTGGGAAAGGTGGGGTGTGAGGCGTCAAATTTCTCGACGCCATCGAGCGTTTGCTCAATCGGGGATTTCGCGGTTTGCATGCGACGCGGCAGGTCCAGCAGCGAAATGGCGAGATCCGTACCAGATACGCGAAACGCGCCGTCAGCAAACTCGACATCGCTTTCGGACACTTCCAGCAACTGCCCAACGATTTTTCGGCCACGTTCGATGGCGGACAGGCAGCCGGCATGAATTGCGCCGCCGCCCACCACAGCGCCGCGCGAGCCGACGGTTGGCGGGCCACCTGGTGTGTCGCTGCTATCGCCTGTGATGATGCGGATTTTGTCGAAGGGCACCTGCAATGTCTTTTCGGCCAGCATGCGAAACGTCGTTGCGTGGTCCTGACCATTCGATTGAACTGAAATGCGGATTTCGACCATGCCATCTTCGGTGAAACGCAGATCCGCCGTGTCTGACATGGCGCTTGAGGCGACTTCGAGAAAACTCGAAATGCCAATTCCACGAAGTTTCCCGTTCGCCCGCGACACGCTTTGGCGCTGGGCAAATCCATCCCAATCTGCAACGGCCAAGGCCTGTTCCAGCATCTGCGGAAAATCGCCGCTGTCGTAATAGGTGCCGAGCGCTGTTGTGTGGGGAATAGCCGATGGCTTGAGAAGGTTTCGCGCGCGGAGCTCAGCCGCGCTGATGCCCATCTTTTTGGCGGCTTCATCAATCAGGCGTTCGACAAAATAACTGATTTCCGGGCGGCCAGCACCGCGATAGGGGCCGGTGGGGACTGTATTTGTGAGCACGCCGCGCGTGTGCGCCGCGATGGCAGGGATGAGGTAGGGCCCGGAGATGCCACTGGAGACGTTCTTGGTGCCAACAACGGTTGTCGAGCCAGACACAAACGCCCCAACGGCAACGGCCACATCTGCCTCGATGCCGAGAAAATGCCCCTCTACATCGAGCGCCAGCCAACCATTGTAGACGCTGTCGCGCGCCTGATGATCGGACATGAAGGCTTCGCTGCGCGTGCTGATCCATTTGACCGGGCGACCCACGTTGCGCGCGGCCAGCAAGACGGCCGCCTGCTCGGCATAAGCGCCTGCCTTGATGCCAAAGCCACCGCCCACATCATTCGACACGACGCGCAGCTTGTCAGGCGCGATGCGCAAAATAGATTTGGCCAGCGAGTCGCGCAGGGATGAGACGCCCTGCGAACCGCTGATCAACACATAGCTCTCGGTCGTGGCATCATACGTCGCGATGGCGCCGCGTGGCTCCATCGGATTGCCAATCATGCGCTTGTTGACGATGCGAAGCTCCACGACATGCGCGGCACGTGCCCGCGCGGCCTGTGTTGCGGCAAGGTCTCCCGCGCGCCACGCATAGGCAACATTGCCGGGCAAGAAGTCCCACAGCTGCGGTGCATCGGGCTGCAATGCCGCCTCGAC
>CAIZGQ010000609.1 GCA_903932565.1 uncultured Hyphomicrobiales bacterium | reverse complement strand
GCGCCCGACTCGGCGATGGTCAGCGCGCCATCGGTGATGACGGGGGACTTGCCCAGGGGGTGGATGGCACGCAGCGCAGGCGGCGCCAGCATGGTCGCCGGGTCGCGCGGATAAACCACGAGCTCATACGTCACGCCCAACTCTTCGAGCAGCCAGAGGATGCGTTGGGAGCGGGAGTTTTCTAGGTGGTGGACGGTCAGCACGGGACAACTCTTAAGACAGTGAACTTCGCGGAGGAGCAATATAGAACAGTGCGAACGTTAACGGTTAAACACCGATGGGCGTCCCACGTGAAGCCAGCGCCCCCGCAGGAATCCATTTTTTTAACGACCTTGATGAAAAAAAACATTCCCGCATCGTTTCCTAACACACACGAAAATAACGTTGCACAGAGCCCCGTCGTAGCCGTCCAACGATGACTTTGAGCGTTCAACCTTGGCGAATGCAGGCTTAGAAGCAGACTCGCTTTTGAATCTCAAAATCTTCGATGGCAGTTCAGCTTCTTGCGTGACGCGGCGGCGATAGCGCATGAAGCCAGCCGGCGCTGTAATCAGCAGGGAGAGTTTCATACTTTGTCTCCGCAAGCGTTTCCGCCGCGACACCCGCGCGCATGCCGCAGGTTCAGATTGACAGCGGAATGGCGCTAGTCTTAGGACCCTCGAACCTCCGGCATAGGCCCGCGGCAGTCTGATACGTTCGTGCTTAGTTTGAAAAGATAAATACAGGTTTAAGGCCCAATGAATACACCTACGGATGATACTGGATACAACTATGCTGGCGGCGGGACCGCATGGGTGCGCCTAGGTTACCTTAGACTCGTGCTGGCTTTGCTGGTAGTTGCGCAGCATGCCCTGCTGTTTCAGCCAGGGTGGCCGTCAATTCTTGTCATTCCTGATCACTTCGGCGGCAAGTCTGCAGTCGTATGCTTCCTGGTAGTTTCAGGCTTTTCCATTGCTGCTTCGCTTGAGCGGCGGCGCGCTGATTTTTTCTGGCGTCGCGCCCTTCGCGTGTATCCCGTGTACGTGCTTGCCCTCGCTGCCACCGCAGTACTCGAGCGGCTCTGCGACGGCCTTTATGTGGCGCCGCATTTGCGTTTCGAGGGAGAAGGGTGGGTAACGCTGATCGGGAATGCGTTCTTCCTACAAACTTTTCTAGTGAAGCCTGTGAGCTTCGACCGACCAGTCTGGTCACTCGCAGTCGAGGTTTCTTACTATGCGCTGGCGCCCCTCTTGGTGAGCTTCCGTCCGGGCTGGGTGCTGTTGTTGATGACCTGTTCAGCCTTAAGCTTCCTCCTCCCAAAGCACATTGACCTCGGAATCGCATATCATGTTTTTAGCAAATTCAACGCCCTCAACTACCTGTGGCCATGGCTATTAGGAGTAGTACTTTGGCAGCAACGCGCGAGGCTTGAATTTAAAAAGGGGAAAATCCTCCTTGTCCTGATCGCCCTGGCCGCCGGCCTTATTCAAATTGCACCGGCCACCCGGGACAGCTATGGAGCCATCACGTTAATTATAACAACCGCATGCATCTGGCCATGGAAGCATCGGCGCTTCGGGTCAATCGTTACACGCGCGGGAGCGATTGCAGGAGATATGTCCTACGCGGTCTATCTCTTAAACCTGCCCCTGCTGATAGCCTTGGGGCGCATCGGCTACGCAGACAACCTTCCAGTGGTGATGCTGGCAGTGCTTGGGTGCTCATACTTGGTCATCATTGTTTGGGAGCCGGGCGCGCGCTGGTTGATGGAGCGCTTGAGAACAAATGTGCGCCTCGACGCTTCAGTTTCGTGAATAAAAGGAATGGATCTCTCAGAGGATCGCTACCGGACTGTGGGTCAGCACTGAGACGTCATCGCGGACCCTGCCGGCGCTCCCCCCTGTGCCAGACTGATCTGCAACACCTACCCCTGAAAGTTTAGTGAGCAAGGAGGTAGTATGAACATCAACCATCAGCCCAAGGCCACCCTGACCGCAGTGAACCCGGACCCCGATTTTCTCGGAGAGGCCGCTGCCGATGTCGAGGTGGTGCCGCGCGCCACGCGGAGGTCTTTCCCGAAATCCGAGAAGCGCCGGATTCTCGCCGAGCTGGACCGCTGTTCGAGCCCGGGCGAGGTCGGCGCAGTGCTGCGTCGTGAAGGTGTCTACTCGTCCAGCATCGTGACCTGGCGCCGTCAGCGTGATGCCGCTGACGAGGCCGCCCTGTCACCGCAGAAGCGCGGTCCCAAGCCCGACGTGCATCGCGCCGATACCCAGCAGATCGCCAAGCTGACCCGTGACGTGGAACGTCTGCAGGGCAAGCTCGACCGGGCCATGCTGATCATCGACGTTCAAAAAAAAATATCAGCCCTGCTGGGACTATCGACGACCGACGACACGTCCGGGAGCAGCTGATGGACGGCGTGCGTGAACTGACACCTGCTCTGGGCAGCGCAGCGGCCTGCGATGCACTCGGCATGTGGCGGGGGCAGCCTGGACGTCGTCGTGATCAGCAGATCCGCGCCGACTTCGTCGGGCCAAGGCAGCGGCGCGCCCCCGCGCGGTCGGTAAGCGAGGGGGCAAAAGATCGCTGTAAATGCGCCAAACTGTCGAAGTCGGGTGGCCCGACAGTCGAATAGACGAACTGCTGCCGCTAAGGCGCTCCACCACGCTGAGCTGATTCGCCGTTCGCAACGTGGTACGGCTGAGCGCTTACAAACCTCCCATCGCGTATTCTTCCGCTTCCCTCCGAAGTCGGCGTCCGAGAAACGCACCGGGTCGGTCATCTGTGGCGGAATCCTAGAATAGGTGTAAATACGTTAAATTTACCAATCAGTACACGCTGCGGGCGGCCTTGGTCAGACTTTCCCTAAGGGAGCAAAATTTTAATAGACAGTATTAGGAGGGCTTTCCAT
>CAIZGQ010000608.1 GCA_903932565.1 uncultured Hyphomicrobiales bacterium | reverse complement strand
TGCGGCTTTGCACCGCATATTCGCCCGCGCGATCAGCGTCGAACTTCTCCTTCACCACTGCCTCCCCTTGAAATATGTCAACCATGTTTCATCCCACCCCAGGCTCGGCAAGTATGAACAACGTGGTCCATTCACGCACTGATCTTCGGCGTGCTGCCGCTTCCGGAGACATGAGATTCAGATAACGCCACCTTCTCTTCAATTTCTCCCGTGCTGACGTTGCGGCTCATCCAACAACAATCCGTCGGATTGTATGCGTCCGGGATCGGGTATGCGGCGTAACTTGCCACGCGTAGATCGGAGTTGAAGAGTGACCAACAAAGGCAAGAATCCCGCCCCCGCAGCACAGACTAAAGATACGAGCGCACCCAGGCTACCAGCCGACGAAATCACCATCCAAAGTCCCTATGACGTCAACGAAACGCTGCTGCAGGCGATGCCCGCCTCCCTGCGGGCTCGCATAGGAGAGAGCGGCCTGAAGGCGAGGCGTTTCGAACCTGTGGATCGGCGGGCCTTTCAAAGCGAACCCGCCGCCTTTCGCCAAACCATCCGCCTGGGCCATTTCAGCGATACCCGGCTGGTGTCCAATCGGACTCGCAAAGCGATGGCGATGACGGTCGTCGAGCCGGGCGAAGGTGCGTATACGCTCGGCCTGCGAAGGCGAGGCACTGCGGTCCTCTCCAACGGCCGATACGGAACCGAAACTATATCCGTCGCACAAACCGGACTGCTGTATCGTGAACAGGAGGGGCTCAGGGTCGCCATAAGCGACGACCATGCTGGCACCTCGTTCGAGCTGCCCTACAGGCGGATTGTTGCGGTGCTTGAAGGGTTAATCGAGCGCCCAGTATCCAGGCGCATCGCGTTCGAACCCTTGCTCGACACCTCCACCCAAGCCGGTGAACGGTTGAGGCGCGTGGCGAGCTTCATCGAGAACGAGCAGTCAGTTCCAGGAGGGAGAGACGCCCCGATATTGTGGGGTCGCACCCTTGAGGATCTTTTGATCCGTTCACTGCTGATCCTGCAACCCCATACCTACTCTTCTCAATTGGAAGGCCCCGTGCGCGGCGCATCGCCGTTTAACGTCAAGCGGGCGGAAGCGTTCATGCAAGCCCACGCCTGCGAAGCAATCACCGTCGAACAGATCGCCGAGGCCTCCGGCTGCGGCGTTCGTTCTCTTCAAAGCGCTTTCCGAACTTTCGCCGGGTGTTCGCCAATGGAGCGGCTTCGGATCATCCGGCTCGATCAGGCCCACCTGGACCTGAGCGGCCGGACTGCCGTCACTTCCTTGCGGGCCCTTGCCACGAAATTCCAATTCTCAAATCCCGGTCGCTTTGCCGATCAGTACCGCGCGAGATTCGGACATCGACCCTTCATCCGATGATCTAATGACTGAGTTCAAATGTGAGTTTTAATTCATTCGACAGCAAACAAAACATCCGACTGAGGTTTGCTAGATGCCGCGCTTCTGATTATCGGCCTTCTTTTGCCGGGAACGCGCATGATCACCCAGACCTTCACTGATCGAAGAGCGCACTTTGTTCGCCGAGCCACCCCGGAGAGATAGGACAGGAAACGCAAACTGGACAAAATACGAAGCGATCTCCGCCGGGATGTTGGCGAGTTGTGACATTCCTTTACGGGCAAGCTGGATTTAAATCACATGCTCGTGCACATCACAGCGCTGAAGCGTGAGGGAATAAGATTTGATGAGACAGGCCCCGGGTTATGTGAATGGAGCCTAATGAGTTCGCTATCCCAACACAGTCAAAAGAACTGACATAACGCTCACACAAAAGCGTCAATCGACCGAATGACGGCATTTTATCGCTTAAACAGCCGCAACCTTGAGAACAGTCGAAATTCAAAGGAATGCAGATGAAAAGACTGTGGTTATCATTGATATCGCTGACAGCTTTTGCAGCCCTGGAGCAAACGGCGCACGCTCAGGGTCGCCCGCATCAAATCTATAACTCGACCTCCGCATCCGATAAATGTCTTGGTGTCAGGGAAAACGATTTGAGCCATCCGTTTATGGCGAAGTGCGCTGGCTATCCTGCGGAAAACTGGTCGATCAGCGCTCCCAATGCACAGGGATTTGTTCGTTTTCAGAGTCAACGCACGGGTCCGGACGCTTGCCTGGGTGTAGCGGCTGCCGACACCACCAGCGTCAAGATGGCAGCAT
>CAIZGQ010000607.1 GCA_903932565.1 uncultured Hyphomicrobiales bacterium | reverse complement strand
CTGGCGCGCGAGCAGCATCTCACACAATTGGACGGGCTCGCCGCTGCCGCCGCCCATGAGCTCGGAACTCCGTTGGCGACAATCACGCTCGTTCTGAAGGAGCTACTGCGGATTGCCCCAGAATCAGGCGAAATCCGTGACGATATTGAACTGTTGTCGCAGGAGGCACAGCGGTGCCGCACAATTCTGTCCAAGATCGCTTCGCTGGGGACCGAAGAGCCCTCACTCTTGGATGAAATGTCGGTGGCCCATTTGCTTGAGGAGGTTGTGGGGCCGCAACGCGATTTCGGAACGAAGGTCGTCACAGCGCACACGGGCGAGCGACCCGAACCTGTCTGCATCAGAAATCCCGGCATTCTCTATGGTCTCGGCAACCTCGTTGAAAATGCTATCGATTTCTCACTTGTTGAGGTTCGGATCGAGGCCAGCTGGACGCAGGATCACGTGCGAATATCGATTGCTGACGATGGCCCCGGCTTTTCGTCAGATGTTCTGACGAGGCTCGGCGAACCCTATGTGACGACGCGCGGGCCCCAGCGAAAGTCAAAGTCGGACGAGGGCGCTGGGCTTGGGCTCGGACTGTTCATCGCAAAAACCCTTCTCGAGCGATCTGGTGCGACAGTCTCGACAACTAACGCTATTCCACCCGAATTTGGGGCCAGAGTGATCGTTGTGTGGCCAAGAAGCGTATTTGAACGTGGACGCTCGTGAATGCGTTCAAGTTGCGCAGCGTATTGGCGCAGAATAGAGGCCATCCTATGAGAAACGAAAGCACATCAAGGCAGGACTCGCCGTCGGCAGCCCCTGGAGCTGCTATCTTGGCGCCTCAGACCCCCGATGGGGCCACACTCCTACTGGTCGATGATGACAAGCCCTTCGTCACGCGTCTAGCTCGCGCCATGGAGCTTCGCGGGTTCCGCGTCGTCATTGCAGAATCTGTGTCAACCGGCATGCATGCGATTGCGACAGAATCACCATCCTACGCCGTCATCGATATGCGTTTGACGGACGGCAACGGCCTCGATGTCATTTCAGAGCTGAAAGCTCGTCGCCCAGAGGCACGGGGAATAATCCTCACGGGATATGGAAACATCGTCACTGCAGTGACGGCCGTGAAACTTGGGGCATTTGATTATCTTGCAAAGCCGGCTGACGCAGATGAAATCTATGCGGCGCTCATGGCGTCTCGCCATGACAAAGCTGAGCTTCCCGAAAATCCGATGTCGGCTGATCGTGTCCGCTGGGAACATATTCAGCGCGTTTATGAGCTTTGCTCGCGCAATGTCTCAGAGACGGCTCGACGCTTGAATATGCATCGCCGAACCCTGCAGCGTATTTTGGCAAAACGGGCACCGCGCTGAGTCAAAACCGAAGCGCGTCCGGGTCGACGGCGTTATGAAGTCGATCAGCAGCAGCCAGCCCAAACCGAAGGATCAGCGCGCGCCGCCCGGCGCCACTGATGCGGTGGACCGGCGCCTCACGAAGATATTCTGCCCCGTAGGCATCGGCGGCAATGAGGCCTGCATCGTCGGGAAACATCCCTGCATCGAGATTTGCTGGAAACGCGAAATAGAATCGATCGCAGTGCAGCCGATACTCTGGCCACTTTCTGTCGCTCCGAAAATCTGCGGCTGACGATTTCACCTCAACAATGAGGATTGAGCCATCCGGAGCCAGCGCGACCACATCAGCACGTCGCCCACTGACCAGCGGCAATTCAACCACGGATGCCAACCCGCTGGCGCGCAACAGACGCCGGACGCCCCGCACCACGAGTTGTGCAGTTTCCGATTGCCGTCCGTCGTTTGGGACCGTGACCGTTTTTACAAGGGCCATTCCAACATCCTCAGGCCGGATTATGCGTCGTTAAGAATGACCACGCGATCTTTCCTTGTCCAGCTCAAGCCTGTCGTACGGTCATTTTCGCTGATCTTCCATCATCATCGTGGATGCTTTTTCGGCAATCATGATTGTCGGTGAGTTTGTGTTTCCCGATGTGATGAGCGGCATGACGGATGCGTCCGCAATGCGCAGTCCACGAATACCCCGGACACGCAGGCGATCGTCGACCACGGCCATCGGATCTGTGTCTCGTCCCATCTTGGCTGTGCCAACCGGATGAAAAATTGTTGTTCCAATATCGCCTGCTGCCTTCCGCAAGTCGTCATCGCTCGTCAAGGATGGGCCCGGTTTGAATTCTTCCAACTCGTATCGTTTGAGCGAGGGCGCACCTGCCAAGCGACGTGCCAATTTGATCGAGTCTGCCGCAACCTGCAGGTCTGCGTCTGTCGATAAATAATTGGGCTGGATTTTTGGAGCTGCCGTGGGGTTCGTATCGTCGATGTGAATCGACCCGCGGCTCGTCGGACGCAGGTTGCAAACACTGAGCGTAATCGCGCCAAAATCGTGCATGGGTTCGCCAAACTTGTCGAGCGAGAGCGGCTGAACGTGGAATTGCACGTTGGGCGTTTCGTAGTCAGCGCTGGACTTTGCGAAAATGCCGAGCTGTGAAGGCGCCATTGTCAGCGGGCCGCGCCGAAACAGTGCATATTCAAGCCCCATCCACGCGCGTTTTGCCAGGGATTGATATTCGACATTGAGGGTCTTGCAGTTTTTGACCTTGAAGATCGGACGCAACTGCAAATGATCCTGCAGATTTTCGCCAACGCCCGGTAGCTCGACAACAGGCTTGATACCGGATCGTGCGAGACGGTCAGCTTGTCCGATCCCGGAGAGCTCCAGAATGCGGGGCGTGCCCACGGACCCTGACGACAGCACAATTTCCCCGTCTGCGGACGCGGTCCATGCTGCGCCATCTTTGACGAACGAGACGCCGGTGGCGCGCTGATGCTGCGTCAGAATTTGATTGACGATCACACCGGTGAGCACGCGCAGATTTGGACGGTTGCGAGCCGGCTTCAGAAAGCCTCGGGCTGCACTCCAGCGTCGTCCGGTCTTCTGGTTCACTTGAAAGTAGGCAGCACCGGAATTGTCGCCTGTGTTGAAATCCGGCGTAACCGGTACGCCGATTTCCTGTGCCGCGTCGCGCACAGCGTCCAGAATATCCCAACGCATGCGGGTTTCTTCCACCCGCCACTGCCCGCCCGAACCATGTAAAGCGGATGACCCGGCAAAATGATCCTCATGCTTGCGAAAAAACGGCAGCACATCATCCCATGCCCATCCGGATAGGCCAAGTTGCCGCCAACCGTCGTAGTCCGCCGCCTGTCCGCGCATGTAAATCATTGCATTGATGGCCGATGAACCTCCAAGAACACGACCTCTTGGGTAGTTCAGCGCCCGTCCATTCAGACCCGGCACAGGCTCTGTCTTGAAGAGCCAATCGGCGCGTGGATTTCCGATCGCAAAGAGGTAACCGACGGGGATGTGAAACCAGATCCAGTTGTCGTTGCCGCCGGCTTCGAGCAACAGGACCTTGTTGCGCGGGTTTTCGGACAGCCGGTTGGCAAGTACGCACCCAGCCGAGCCCGCACCCACGATGATGTAGTCAAAGCTGCCAGCGTCGTTCATGTCACACTGCTCCAAGATCAGGTCCGAGCGCCTTTCTAAGGTCGCGGGCCCCGCATGCCTAGCCACGCCCTGGTCCTAGAATTCACCATTATAGTCCGATATCTGGTGGCCCGATTCTCCTGACCTTAACAAGGTTACAATCGCCCCTTTGGAGTGACCACGCTGACAGAGCTTAAGCAGCAACGGGCTGAGCTATTCCGGATCAAGGATTGGTGGCTGGCGGCTACCCTGCTGGTGATCGCCGTCGGCGTATTGGCTTGGCCCTGGTTAAGCGGCGTCGTGACCATTCCCTGGGACGCGAAAGCCCATCATTACGCGCACATTCAATTTCTCGCGCGCAGTCTTCATGCGGGAGACAGCCCATTCTGGACGCCAAATATTTTCGCTGGTTCGCCCCAGGTGGCCGATCCGCAGTCCATGATTTTCTCGCCACCCTTTTTTCTGCTGGCCTGGTTCAACTCTGATCCAGGCTTCGTCGCGGCTGACGCCATCGTCTTTGCGATGCTGGCACTCGCGGGTCTCGCGGCGCTTATGTTTTTCAAGGACAAGGGATGGTCGCCAACGGGCGGCCTCGTGGCAGGTATTTCCATCGCCTTCGGCGGCTCTTCGTTTTGGCGACTTCAGCACATAGGGGAGGTCTTGAGCCTTTGCTGGTTCTTGATTGCGCTTTGGCTACTGAACCGCGCCCTGGAGCGGCGTTCATTTGTCTGGGGCCTTGCAGCCGGTGTCATATCTGGATTCATGGTGGTCGGCCGCGATCAGATTGCGCTTTTGTGTGCCTATGTCTTGGCGGCCGTTGTCATTGGCTCTGTCTTTAAAACCCGCGATATATTCCCTAACATCAAAGCCGCAGTCGCCGCTGTGGCGGGCGGCTTTATAGGCGGGGTTTTGACGGCCACAGTGCCCATTGCGATGTCGCTGGCACTTGCGGTGCAGTCCAACCGGCCAGCCATCGATTTTGATGAAGCGGCCCGAGGCGGCCTCCATCCGGCAGCATTGTTGACGGCGTTTGTCGCCAATTTGTACGGCACGGATGGACCTAATTCGGATTTTTGGGGCCCGCCGGTCTCCACTGTTTGGGGAGCCTCCAACTATATCCTCGCGCGCAATATGGGGGATATTTACTTTGGTGCCCTTCCCGCAATCGCGCTCCTCGCGATGATTGTGACGCCGCGAGGCTTGTTACGCCGCGAAATTTGCGTTTTCGCGATTTGCGCTTTGCTTATGGGTTTCTTTGCCTTTGGTGGTTATGCGCCATTCTTTCGTCTGATGTATCTTTTGCCGGGGATCGATCTTTACCGAAGACCAGCAGATGCAACATTTCCCCTCGGAGCGCTTTTTTCGTTGCTTGGCGGGTACAGCGTCCATCTCATCGTGACGCAGGGCGCGCGCGTTGGGCTCAAGCCCATTGGGATCGTTGCGCCAACTCTTTTGATCCTGGCGACCTGCGCTGGCCTCGCCTGGTACGTGGGTCGTTTATCGCAAGCTGAAGGCGCGTTGCTAACCGCACTTCTTTTCAGTGGCCTCGCGATCGGTCTGCTCGTTATTGCCTCGGAGCGCGGAAGATTAAATCCCACGCTGGTGTTGATCGCTGTATCCGCGTTCATGATATGGGATCTCGGCGTGTCAAATCGGCCAAATGAATCCACGGCTCTGCCACCACAGACCTACGATATGCTGAGGCCCGACACCCGGAACGACACCGTCGTCACGCTCAAACGATTTCTGGCTGCCAACCAGTCAGCAGATCGGCGTGATCGTGTCGAAGTGGCCGGGATCGATTTTCAATGGCCAAATCTCGGCCTAGTCCACGATTTTGACCACGACCTTGGATATAACCCCATTCGATTGGAGCTTTTCGAAGCCGCGACGCATGCCAATGACACTGTCGCGATACCGGAGCAGCGGGTTTTTTCGCCGCTGTTTCCATCTTATCACTCGCCGATGGCAAACTTGTTTGGTCTGCGCTTCATTGCGACCGGGATCCCAATCGAACAGATTGATCGCACACTCAAACCCGGCATGCTCCGTTTCATTGGCCGCGCATCTGAGTCCTACATTTACGAAAATCCAGATGCCTTGCCGCGTGTGGTGCTGGCCACGCAGGCGATGAGGGTCAACTTCGAGCAGCTTTTGCAGAAAGGCGGGCTTCCAGACCTCGATTATCGCAATGTCGTTCTCCTCGATCAGTCAACACTCGCGAGCACGTCACAACCGACCGCGATGATAGGCACCGCCAAGCTCAAAGCGTACCGCAACACAGAAATTTTGATTGAAGCCGATGTGCCAGAAAGCGGTGGCTGGGTTGTGCTTCACGACATCTGGCATCCCTGGTGGGTTGCACGTGTGGACGGGAAAGTAGCTCCGATCGAGCGCGCCAACGTCATTTTCCGCGCAGTCCGCGTCGAGGCGGGCCGACACACGGTAGAATTCGAGTTCAAACCGTTTGCAGGGCTTTGGTCAGATGCAATGTCAGCGTTCAAGACTCTTTTGAAACGCCAGCCGATCCCTGCGCACGTTCCGCCATGAGGCGCGCCACGGCGGCTCGGAGCGTCGCAACGTCCTCCCCAGTTTCCGACGATGTAAAAATCACCTGCGGGAAAGCGGCTGGCCGTTTTTTCAGTGCATCCAGCGTCGCGTCAATTCGAGCCTGCTGGTCAGCTTTCCGAACTTCATCTCGTTTGGTCAGGATGAGTTGGTATGAGACGGCGCACGTATCGAGCAGATCCATCATTTCAAGATCGCTCTCTTTGAGGCCGTGACGACCGTCAACAAGAACAAAGACACGCGCCAACGTGGCGCGTCCGCGCAGATAGTCGCGCATCATCTTGTTCCAGGCCGCAACTTTCTGCTTGCCCACTGCGGCATAGCCGTATCCCGGCATGTCAATCAGGCGCAGTTTTTCATTCGGCGATTCCGCGCCGAGCGCAAAGAAATTCAACTGCTGTGTGCGCCCCGGCGTGTGAGAGGTACGCGCCAATGTCTTGCGCCCGGTGAGCGCGTTGACAAGCGAGGACTTTCCAACGTTCGAACGGCCCGCAAAAGCAATCTCGGGTGGACCCAGCAGCGGCAGTTTTTCGATTTCGACAGCAGCCCAAATAAAATCACAGGGACCGGCAAATAGCTTGCGCCCGGTTTCTGTGAAATCGATGTCCGGCTCGTCCACGTTGGACAAAATGAAGTTCCCTTCGGCAGTGCTCACTGCCAGTCAAATAATGCAGTGCCAAGACACTCGCGGCCACCACAATCAGGTCTTGGCGACGGCGTCGCTCTTGGTGAAGAGTTTGCGCAAATTGTCCCAAAGCTCGATCTTCACGCCTGCCCGACGCATCATCAGGCCCTGCTGAAGCACAGACAACGTGTTGTTCCAGGTCCAGTAAATCACGAGGCCGGCCGGGAAGGTGCCGAGCATGAAAGTAAAGATCACAGGCATCCAGGAGAACATCTGCTTTTGAATTGGATCCGGCGGCTCCGGGTTCATCTTCATCTGGACGAACATGGACACGCCCATGATCATCGGCCAGACGCCGATTGCCAGGAAATGCCCGAATAGGGGAAGCTGCGTTGGATCAAACGGAATGAGTCCGAAGAGATTGAAGACGTTTGTTGGATCGGGAGAGGAGAGATCCTTGATCCAGCCAATGAACGGCGCTTGACGCATTTCGATGGTGATGAAGATCACCTTGTAGAGCGCAAAGAAAACAGGAATCTGGATGGCAATCGGCAAACAACCCGCGATCGGATTGATCTTCTCGCGCTTGTAGAGTTCCATCAGCTCTTGCTGCTGCTTCTGCTTGTCATCAGGGTAGCGCTCCTTGAGCGCCTGCATCTGCGGCTGAACGCCCTTCATCTTGGCCATCGACAGATAGCTGCGATTGGCGAGCGGAAAAAACGCGCCCTTGATGATGACGGTGACGATCAGAATCGCGAAGCCGAAGTTTCCAACGACCTTGTAAATGATGTCGATCAAACGAAAGAGTGGTTTGGTGATGAAGTAAAACCAGCCCCAGTCGATCATGAGATCGAAGTTCTTGATGCCAAGACTGGTTTGATACGTATCGATCGTGCCGACTTCTTTTGCGCCTGCAAAAATCCGGGTGGTCACGTCAAGCGACGCCTGCGGCTCAACGATTCTGACCTCTTTCGACAGAACATCTGTCTGGTAGGTTTTCAGAGTTGTGCCGATGGACGAGAAGCGACCAGAAAACGCGCTCGATTGATCCGGAATGACCGCCGCCGCCCAATACTTGTCCGTGAATCCGAGCCAGCCGCCCGTCCCGTCAAGAATGTGCGTTGCCTTCGTTTCTTTTTCGATCGCGTCGTAGGACATTTCCTGAATGCGGGAATCACCGACGATGCCAAGCATGCCTTCGAAGAGCACCGCGTATCCAGAGACCTTCGGTTTTCCAACACGGCGGACGAAGGCATAGGGAAAGAGCGAGACTGCGGCAGTGCCCTTGTTCTCGACGCTATCTTTCACTGTGAACATGAATTGCGGATCAACCGAAATCGCCCGATGGAATACGAGGCCTTGGCCATTGTCCCAGGTCAGCACAACTGGTTTGTCTGACGTCAGTTCGGTGGAATCCGCCGTCCAGAGCGTGTCAGCCTTCGGCAGGTTTCCCGCAGACCCTGGCGCACCAACGAACCCTGTTTCAGCGAAGTAAGGCTCTGGCGCAGAGGCTGGCGACAGCAATACGATGTGATCGCTCGCAGGGTCCGGCGTCTCGCGGTAGTTCTTCAGCGCAACGTCATCGATCCGACCGCCTTTCAGGGCGATGGAGCCAACGAGGCTCTTCGTGTCGATCTTGACACGCGGGCTATCGCTCAGCGCTGCGGCGCGGGTCTTGGCTTGCTCGGCGGCTCCACCTCGCTGCAGTGAAGGGGCATCCTGGTCCGCTGTTGCCGGGCTCCCGTCCGCTGGCTTGGCTGATGACGCCGCCGGAACCTGCGTCCCATTTGCCAGTTGGGCCTGTGTTTGTCGGGCTTTTTCCATCTGCGGAACGCCGTAAAACCAGTTCCAGCCGACAATGACGAGCAGCGAGAGGCCGATGGCGAGGAAGAGGTTCCTGTTATCCTGGTTCATGATGGAGGCGTCCGCTCTCGTTCAATCAGCACCCGGCAGTCAGCGCCCGGGGTGGAAAGGGTCAGTAGGAATTACGAATGGCTTGTTTTTCCGTCACGCCGATGAACATGCGCCAAGGCTCGGCGCATTTCCTCAATGAGTGCGATAAATGGAACGCTGAGCGTATCCCGTTTCGCCACCAGCACATAATCATGGAATGGTTGCAGCGATAGGTCCTGCGTGGTCCGGATCGCCTCTCTGAGACGACGCCGGATACGGTTGCGCTCTGTCGATGTCCCAACCTTGCGCGTCACCGTGTAGCCAACGCGTGGCGCTGAAACAACGTTGTCAGCATCTGGCCGCCGCAGCACTTGGAGACTGAACGCGGACGCATGAAAGCGTTTCCCGCGAGAGGCAGCCTTGAAATTGCTGCGCTTGAGGAGGCGGCCCGGGGGGCTAACGTCCCGGGAGCCTGATTTTGGAGATCCGGGTTCTGGCTCTGCCATGACTGCCGCTCGAAAGAACGGCGACCGCTTAGGCAGACAGACGCTTCCGACCGCGTGAGCGGCGAGCCGCAATAACGCGACGACCGCCGACGGTTGCCATGCGGGCGCGGAAACCGTGCCGACGCTTGCGCACCAGCTTGCTGGGTTGATAGGTCCGCTTCACAGGTCTACTCCATCTCGCAGGGATGCAGGGCGCGACCAAGCGCGAAACCCCATCCAAAAATCCAAAAAATTGCCTTTTTCAGATTTTGCGACACCAAAATGCCAGTAAAATCAGAAAGGCCGCAGGGATTAGTCCAAAACGAGACGTGCGTCTCCCGCGATTGATCCGGGATATAGGGTAACGTCTCTTCAAAAGTCAAATGAAAGCAGGCATCGCGGTGCGCGCATTTTGATGGCGACCGACCATCAAGAGGCCGGTGGGATTGTCGAACGATGAGCACCTTCATAGCCAATTTGCAGCAATCGGTGCATGGTTCATCGCAACTTCGAGTCGGACCATTACACCGATACGCGCGGCCACAACCCTTCACGATCCTGAATGACCGATACCGCACTTTTCGACCTTTGTGTGATTGGCTTCAGTCCGGGCGGGCTAGCTGCTGCTGAGGCAGCAACGGCTCTCGGGTTGAAAGTGGTCCTTGTCGCGACCGAGCATATCGCCCGTCCCCAGGAGGCGCGGCT
>CAIZGQ010000606.1 GCA_903932565.1 uncultured Hyphomicrobiales bacterium | reverse complement strand
GTGCGCGAGACTTTCTTCTCCGCCGCATAAGCAACGAAGGACGCAATCGTCGGCCCGGTGCCCGGAATAAGCGAACAGAGCGAGCCGATGATCGTGCCGCGCAAAATCGGCATGGCGGCTGTCTTCATGTCCTGCTTGCTGGGACGCAGGTCCTTCAGGCTCAGCTTGGCATAGGCCGTGTTGATCGGCATGACGTTGTTGACGCTGCGCAGGAACTCGGCGATGCCAAAAAGCCCAAGTGACAACGCGACAAGTTCAATACCGTCGGCGAGCTCAAACGCGCCGAACGTGTAGCGCTCGACATTGGTGTTGATGTCTGTGCCCACAAGGCCGAGCAGCATGCCAAGCACCGTCATGGCGACGCCCTTGATCGGCGAGCCCTTGGAGAGCGTGGACCCCGCCAGCAACCCCAGCAGCATCAGAGAACAGATCTCCGCCGCACCAAACGAATAGGCGATGTTGGCGATGTAGGGCGCCAGCACGATCATCTGAATGATGCCGAAGGCCGCACCGAAAATGGCACCCATCATGGTGATGCCGAGCGCCACGCCGCCGCGGCCCTGCTTGGTCATGGGGAAGCCGTCGAGGCAGGTTACCGCGTGCGGTGGATGGCATGGCAGATTGAGCAGGATCGAGCAGATCGCGCCACCATATTGCGCGCCGTAAAAAATGCCCGCGATCATCAGCACCGCCGCCACGGGCTTCATGCCAAAGGTCAGCGGCAGCAGGATCGACACGGCCGACAACACACCCATGCCGGGCAGCACGCCCACAAGATTGCCAATCAGAACGCCAACAAAACACCACAGCAGGTTGTTGGGCTGCAGGGCGACTTCAAAGCCGTGACCAAGGTCAACGATACTGGTCCACAGCATGCTCAAAGCCTCCCGAAGACGGGTATCTGGATGCGCAGGCCGTAATGAAACAGCGCAACGGAGAAAATGGTGACGCAGATGGCGAGGATGCCAGCGCCCTTCCATGTGTTGGAGCGATCGCCCATGGCCGAGATGAACACGCAGCCAAAGGTTGCCGGTGCAAGACCCGCAAATTGCGCCAGGACGACGAACGCCAGCACGCCAATCAGAATCGCGAGCCAGCCACGCCAGTCCGGCCCGGTGCGGTTGCCGTGCGCGAGCCCATGCGCTTCCACAGCACCGCCATCCTTTGGCGCAGTGGCCGTGGCGGTGAGCGCGATTCCCGCGCCAAGCAGCGTGAGAAGCACACTCAGAACCAGCGGGAAATAGCCCGTGCCCATCTTGGTCAACGTGCCCAGATCATACTTGAGCGCGACCATCGATGAGGACACGCCCAGCAACATCATCAGCGCGCCGGCATAATAATCGCGTTTCTTGCTAAAACTCATTCCAGGTTCTCAATGCGCAGAGCAACAAGGCTCAGGGCCACAAGGACAGGTCACGACTCGTCAAGGAATGGGATGTCTCTGCCTTGCGGCAACCGGCCCCTGTTCAATGGATCTGCGCCCATCAAAACAGCCGCGCAACCCGCAAGGCGGGCAACGCAAAAGGCTCATCTATTTCCTCCACGCGCGGCACCAAAGCACGTTTTTGGTGCCGTCTCCAGTCGCTTGTTTTCTCAACTCGGAATTTAGGCTGCCATCAGCACCGGGATCGTCGCTTTGGCCAGGATATAGGACGTTGCGCCGCCGAAAATCATCTGGCGCAGGCGGCTCTGGGTGTAGGCACCCTTGATCAGGATATCGCCGCCGAGCGCCGCTGCCCCGGCAAGGATCGCCTCGCCGTGGGCCTTGCCCTGCGCACTGCGGGTCACAGCCTCCGCCGGGATGCCGTGTCCGCGTAGTCGCTCAGCCATCTGCTCTCCAGTTGGGCCATCCACGATCCACTCGCTGATGGTCAGCACAATGACTTTCTTGGCCTGCAGCAGCATCAAAAGCGCGCCACGGGCCGCCCGGGCCGTCTCCATGCTCTGGTTCCAGGCAATCACGATGGTGTCGCCAATAACCGTCGGGGCCGGGGCATGGGCTGGCGGGGCGAGAAGGATTGGGCGGCCGCTCTCAAACAGGGCGGCTTCGGCTGTCGCCATGCGCGCATCGCCACGCTCGGTGCCGGGCCGTCCCAGCACTGTGACGTCGAAAATGCGGCCATAGGTGCCCACATGGCTGTCGCCAAAGGACGTGTCCCCCGCCCAGCCCCAGGACAATTCGTTCACGTCCTTGCGGTGTGTCGGGATGTTGTTGGTGATCATGTAAGATTCAAACCGGCCCCGGCCCTGGTTGGCGAGGTCGCGCCACATGCTCTCGTCGGTCGCGGTCCAGCTGACCGGCATGTCAAAGGCGACAAGATCCGGCAAATCCGGCCCGAG
>CAIZGQ010000605.1 GCA_903932565.1 uncultured Hyphomicrobiales bacterium | reverse complement strand
CCAGCGCATAGCGCGCCACGTGCTCCGGGTTGGCGCGCTTGTCTGCAAAGATAAGCCGCATCGGCTCGAGGCCTGCGGTCTTTGCCATGTCGGCCAAACGCTGGTTGGTTTCTGCCGTGCCAGCGAGCAGCCAAAGCACCGAATTTGGCACATGATGCAAAATCGTCAGCCAGGACTGGAAGGTTTCGGCATTCAGCTTCTGCATGCCATTCAAACAGCAATAGACGAATTTGTCCTCGGGCAGGTTTTCCTGCGCGCGTGTGGGACCAGGCTGCGCAACAATGCGCTTGCGGTCATTGGGCTGGTAGCAGGGTAGGCGGACCACGCGCTCGGAATAGAACTTCTCCTGTGATTCCGGGATGATTTCATCATCCGCGACAATGTAATGATGGTACGGCGAACCCATGGAATTGGGATAGCCAAACCAGTTCACATTGATTGGCGCTGGACGCAGCGAGAAGACCTTGGTGCGCGCATCTTTCGTGTAACCATTCAGGTCGATCAGAATGTGGATGCCATCGGCACGGATTTTGTCAGCCACTGCGGCATCTTCCATGCCATTGATATCGGTCCAATGATCAACACCGGCGCGAATGCGTGTCTGTGTGCTGTCAACACCGGGAATCCCACAATAATAGGCATGAATTTCAAATGCCTTGCGGTCATGCAGCGCGACGACCTCGATCATCGAGAATCCCACGGCGTGATCGCGCAGATCGGATGATACATAGCCGATCTTCAGCCGTTGCGGTTGTGCTTCAAGATGTCCGTATGAACCCGTGACATCTTTAAAGCTTTTCGGACGGCCGATCTGGTCTCGCTGGTACTTGTAGCCATGTGCCAACTGAAACATGGGATCGTCGGTATAGCAGGCGTTGGTCAGGGGTGAGATGCCATCGAGCAGCATGTTGGGCGTCATCTCATCCCAGGCAACGATCGCGGGCCATTTGCACTGGCGCTGCCGCAAGGACACCCAGTGCTGGATCGCTTCGGGCTGCTTGGGATTGATGCTCAACGATTGCTGCAATGAAAGTTCGGCCTGCTCATCATTATGCGCGCCTTCAAAGACGCGGGCGGTTTGATTGAGCGCCATGGTCTTGAACTTGACCGACTCGTGACCAACGTTTTCAAAGCGATCAATCAAAAGGCGCCACGTTTGAACGGCGCGATCCTTTTGTCCGAGCGCCTCGAGGGCTGTGCCCAGGTTGATGTAAGCGGGGCTGAAATTCGGATTGATTCGGATGGTTTCGCGCAGCGCATTGACGCCGCCTGGTCGGTCGCCAGCATCAGCCAGCGAGATCGCATAATTGAAAAGAACCGCATGGGTAAAAGGCTGATCCGCATTGTAGGCGAGCCAGGTTTTGTAGAGCTCAACCACCCGGTGCTTGTTGCCCTGAACCTTCAGCGCCTCGGCCGCTGTGATGAGGTCTCCAAGGGCCAATGTGCGATGCATGGCTTTCTGCATCACCGCATGGAAAGCGTCTAACTGGGTATCGGCAGGCACGGGCTGATGGAGCATCGTCATTGGTCCGTCATGGCAATTGCAGCGTTGCTGCGCCTTGCCTATGTTGCCCATCAGACTTTCGCGGGACTTACGGACGGAGACTTACGGAGGAAGATGCGTCGCGATCTTGCTTGTCAGATGCGCACAATAAAAAGGCCCGGCGGCTGTGTCAGCGGCCGGGCCTGTTTTCAAATGTCGAGCTTTTTGTTTACCCCACGAGGGTGAGCAGGGCGTTGACCTGCGGTGTGGTGAGCGCCGCAATTTGCGTGGACGAGAAGGCATGACCCTGTGTTGTGGTCAAACCTGCGATATCCGTCGTTGAGATGCCGCCAAGCTGGGTTGATGCCAGCAAACCAAGATTGGTGGTCGTCAGGGCATCAAACTGTGTGCTCGACATGAGCGCAAGTTCTGATGACTTCAGACCCGACAATTGCCGTGACGAGAGTGCCGCGATCTGTGTGACAGCGATACCGCCGACCTGCGTGTTTGTCAGGGCACCCAGTTCTGTCGAGGTGAAGCCGCCAAACTGCGTTGT
>CAIZGQ010000604.1 GCA_903932565.1 uncultured Hyphomicrobiales bacterium | reverse complement strand
CTTCCGGCCAGATGCAGCACTGGATATCCCGGGGATGGAAAAAGTCTTGTCCTTACGGGCGAACTTTCGGGGCCTGCAAGACCACCCACCGATCACAAAATATTACGGAGGGCAGTTTTATCAACGTGCCCTAGCGTCACTACAACAATAAACTCTGGAGGAACCCATGAAGGCCCAACAATTCAAAACCAAATGTGTCAGCACCCGGGCGGCACGTCGATTGGCGTCAGTCTCCATCGGCGTGGTCTCGCTTCTGGCAATGATTCTTGCGACCCCGAGCTTTGCTGCCTCAGCGCTCCGCGTCGGTATCTCACAGCCGGCTTATTCATTTGTGCCACTCGATGTCGCGATCCAGTCGGGAACCTGTAAAGCCGCCGGCGTTGACGTGGAGAAATTCATTTTCAGTGGCAGCGCGCAGCTGCACCGCGCCATGACGGCCGACAGTGTTGATATCGGACTCGGCGCGGGCCCCGAGTTTGGCTTTCTCGTCAAAGGAGCGCCAGAAAAAGCCATCGCCGCGATGGCAGATGCGCCGGAAGATTTGGCGCTCGTCGTTTTGAAGGACGGGCCGATCAAGGATCTGGCCGAGCTGCGCGGCAAGCGAGTCAGCATGTCGACAAAGGGGTCGCTGACCGAATGGGCCGCCAACACGCTGTCGCTCCAGCAAGGCTGGGGTCGCGATGGCATGTCGATGCTTCCGCTTGGCAGCTTCAGCGCGCAAACAGCTGCGCTGAAAACCCATCAGATCGATGCCATGGTTGTGGAAGCCGGGACAGCCGGACATATGGAAGAAGAGGGCAGCGGGCGGACACTTGTCAGGTTTGGCAAGGTCGTGCCGCACTTTCATATCCATGTGACATACGCGACGGATAAAATCATTGCGAGCAATCCTGATAGCGTCAAACGCTTCATGACATGCTGGTTTGATGGGCTTGCTTATATGAAGACCCACCGTGCGGAATCAGTCAAAATCGCAAGCGAGGTGCTCGACATGAGCGCTGATCTTTCCGGCAAGCTGTATGATCTCTTGATGCCGCATTACAATCTGACGGGCAAGTTTGACCCGCAAGCCATGCAGGTCATCGCGCAATCCATCATGGATATGGGACAGAGCGACGCCAAACCGGATCTGACAAAATATTATGATGAGAGCTTTCTGCCGACGAAATAACTGTCGGGAAAGGCATCTTCTGACAAAGCATTGGGGAACAGAATGTCATCTGATCGTCAGGTCGATCTGATTTTTTCGCATTTCACGCCGCGCTATATTGCGACGGGCGTTGACCCCAATGACTTGCAGCGTTTGATCGCCCGGATTGAATCATGGGCGGACTGGTGCCGCATCTGGTCGGATGAAGCCGCAAAGCATGAAGTCCTGGCGCAGGACGCGCTGGCGAAAAATCGTCCTGCAACTGCGTCAGAGGCATGGCTCCGCGCCGCCATCATGTACCATTATGGCAAGCACTTGTTCGGTGCGAAGCCGGACGAGTTCGCGATCGCGCAAGCCCATATGTTGCGGTGTTACCAGCTCGCCGCGCCCGGCCTGCGATTTCCGCCGCAGCGTTTGGTCATTCCTTATCGAGACGATTTTATTTATGGGCATTTGCGCCTGCCAGAGCGCGCCGGTCCGTCTCCGGTTGCGATCATTCTGCCGGGTCTTGATGCCTGCAAGGAAGAGCTGCACAGCTGGAGTGAGCCGTTTCTCGAGCGTGGCCTCGCGACACTGACTCTGGATGGGCCAGGGCAGGGGGAAGCGGCGGCGAAGTTTCCCATTTCGCTGGATTGGGGCGGCGCGATGTCAGCCGTCCTTGAGGTGCTAGCAGCAACGCCATCTGTTGATGCGCAGCGCGTTGGCGTTGTTGGCCAGAGTTTGGGCGCGTTTTATGCACCGCTCTCGGCTGCGCAGGAGCCTCGCTTGAAGGCTTGCATTGCCAATTGTGGCCCATTTAATTTTGGTCCCGTGCTCCCGCAGATGCCCGATGTGTCACAGGACTTGTTTCGCATTCGGGCGCACCTCGCCACGCACAAGCAGGCGCTCGAATTTGCGTATTCACTCAACCTCACGGATGAAGCACCAAAGATCAAATGCCCCATGCTGATCATCTTCGGCGCCGGCGATCGCATTATTCCTGTGAGCGAGGGGCAACTTTTGGCTGACGCGATGATGGGCCCTTCAGAGCTTGTCGTTTATCCGGAAGGCAATCATGTCTGCTTCAACATCCCTTACAAATTTCGTCCGCTGACAGCGGACTGGATGCTTGAACATCTCCAATAGGTGGAACGTCCTACCATGCCAGACACGCACACACACGGCCTCGATCACGTCTTCATTCCACAGAATCTGCCGGAGTTTGTGGCCAAGGACAAAGTGGCGCTCATCATGTGGGACATGCAGAAAGGTCTTGCTGGCAGGGCTCTCCATGTCGAAAACATCAAGCAGAATGCGGCGCGTTTGCTCAGCGCTGCAGATCAAAGCAGCATCCCGGTTTTTTGGAGCCGACACGTTCTGCCGCCTTTGCACATGATCAATGGTCCGTTCCTGCGCTTTCTCATGAAAAAGCAAAAGGTCGATCATCCAAGTCAACTCAAGGATACGATGCAGGAAGGCATGGAGGAGACTCAGTTTCTGGATGGGCTCGCCCCGGCTCCACATCATATTGTGCTGCAGAAAAGCCAGCCATCTTTGTTTATCGACACACCGCTCGACATGCGCTTGAGGACGCTGGGTATCAAAACGCTGGTGATCGCAGGCGTCGCAACCGATATCGGCGTGGAATTCACCTGTCGCCACGCAGCGGCTCTTGGTTACTTCACAGTGGTTCCCGAAGATGCCTGCGGGTCCTATACGGACATTGCGCACACTCGTAGCCTTGATTTTTTGCGAAGCTGGACCACGCCCGTGGTGCGCACGGACGAGATCCTGGACATCTGGTCGATCTAAAAAGCCTGTGTCGATCAGCCGGAAACGGACATATCCTGCCGACGCGTCCACCCCGTCACGCGCAGTTCAATCAGCGAGAACACGCCGTAAAGCATGACGCCCATCACGGCGAGAATGAGAAGTCCAGCAAACACAAGGGGAACATCAAAGCGTGAGCTCGCGATCATCATGAGATTGCCGATGCCACGGTTTGAGGCAACTGTCTCTGAAATGACAGTGCCAACAAACGCAAGTGTCACAGCGACTTTCAGGGATGCGAAAAAATAAGGCATCGCCCGCGGCAGTCCAACATTGCGCAGGATGTCGAGTTTGGAGGCCCGCAAGGTGCGCATCACATCTTCGAGTTCCGGTTCGGTCGTGGCAAGGCCCGTCGCAACGTTAACGATGACCGGAAACACGCAGGTGATGGCCGCCGTGATAATGGCCGGAATTGTCCCAGCCCCACACCACAGCACGAGGATGGGCACGACGGCGACCTTTGGAATGGATGCAAAGCCAATCAGAAGAGGATAGGCGACATCATACGCCAATTTGGAGGAGCCAACGAGGATGCCAAGAAGAACGCCTGCGACAATGCCGATGCCAAAGCCAACGAGCGTCGTATAGATCGTTTGCAAGTCATGGGGCCAGATACCGGGGAGGTCCTCCCACAATGTTGCCAGGATGACGGATGGCCGCGGCACGACGATCTCGCGCAAGTGGAAAGCGACGCAAACGATCTCCCAAAGCACAAAAAACCCAATCATCACAGATGCGGAGGCGATGCGGGTCCTGAGCTGTTTTGTCATTGTGCTACTGTCCCTGGCTCGCGTCCGGCCACGATGAGCTGTCGTAAACGCTGGGTGAGGGCGACAAACTCAGGCGCGTATGTCATGTCGATGGTCCGCGGACGGGCAAAATCCACATCGCAATCTTCAACGATATGGCCGGGGCGTGGCTTCATCACAAGGATGCGATTGGCGAGGTAGCTAGCCTCTTTCAAATCATGTGTGACCAGCAGCACGGTTGGACGCCGCTCAAGCCAAAGGTCCTGCATGATGGCCCACAATTCCTCGCGCGTGAATTGGTCGAGCGCCCCAAACGGCTCATCTAGCATGAGAAGTTCAGGGTCATGAATCAGGGCCCGACACAACGACGCGCGTTGCAGCATTCCGCCTGACAATTCCCATGGAAACTTGTCAGCAAAGCCCTCGAGGCCGACTTTTTTTAAAAGCGCATCCGCGCGATCCTTGAATTCGCTGTGCCGCTTTGCTTTGAAGTTTGCCCGGAACGGGGGAACTATTTTCAAAGGCAGATGGATATTGTCGCGAATGCGCAGCCAGGGCAGCAGCGTCGGGTTTTGAAACGCCATGCCGACGCGAACCGGTATCGCGCCCACTTCGCGCCCGGAGACGAGCACCGCGCCCGACGATGCCGTCAGCAGCCCCGTGACAAGCTTCAGGATTGTCGATTTGCCACATCCTGACGGACCCACAAGCGCAACAAAGTCGCCCTTGGCAATCCGCAGGTTTGTCTGCTTCAACGCGACAATACCGGACGTGCCGCGACCATAGGTCAGCGATGCATTTGCGAGTTCTACAAAGGTCTCGCTGCGCGCAGGGTCACTCATGTGCGTTGCGATGGTTTGGGATCTCGCAAAATCGCCTGCATTGTTTCGTCCGTATGGCACGGCTGAGGGGTCGGCATGTGTTGGATGGTGTGAACGGATCGACCCCAGCCTTTGGTCCCTGTGACCAATGTACGGTCCCGCATGGCAAAGCGTCCACGCACCAGGGTGTGAATCGTCAGGCCGCACACGTTTCGCCCATGCCATGGGGAGATTTTCGAGCGCGACTGCAGCTGCGCATCGTCAATTTTCCATTGATGTTTCAGATCAACAAGCGCGATATCCGCGTCTGCGCCAGGCTCAATCAAACCTTTACGTGGAAACAGACCCCAGACCTTGGCCGGGTTCACCGAACTCCATCGCACATATTGGCAGAGTGAGACGCGGCCCGCAGCGACCTCGGTCAGCATCATGGGTCGCTGCGTCTCAACGCCCGGAAAGCCGCAATCAACGGTCCAGATATCGTCGCGTGTTTTTTCAGGAATGGCATGCGGCGCATGATCTGTTGCGATGATGTCGATCACCCCGCTCATCAAGGCATCCCAGATCGGCTGCTGGTTTTCGATTTCACGCACGGGCGGGTTGACGCGGATAATGCCGCCAAGTCGCTCGTAATCATCGGCTGATAGAAACAGATATTGTGGGCATGTTTCGCCCGTAATATCGACGCCGCGCGCCTTGGCCTCCGCAAGTGGGCGAAGTTCTGCGGCCGAGGAAATGTGCAGCACATGAATGCGAGCACCGGTCCATTCTGCAAGGATGGCCGCACGGGCCACAGCCTCCACGGCCACCACGGCAGGGCGCGCTGCAAGATGCGCCAGCGCATCGGTGCGCCCCGCGGCCGTCAAGCGCGATTGGCGTCGCTCCATGATCGAGTTTGTTTCTGCGTGCAGCGAAACGCGTTTGCCCGTGGGGGCTACAACTTCAAACGCTTCAAGCATAGCACCGGTTGAGGGCGAGGGAATCGCCCCAAACGTATTGCCCATGTAGAGCTTGAACCCGATCACGCCGCCAGCCACCAGCTCGGCCACATTGGCAATTGTGTTTTCGCCGAGCAAACCATACAGGCCGTAATCGACATATGCTTTCGAGCTTGCGATCGCATGCTTGTCGGCGAGAATTTGTGCTGTGCCCGTTGGTGGAATTGTATTGGGCATATCAAACACGGTGGTCACGCCGCCAAACGCCGCAGCAGCGGTCCCGCTTTCCCAATCTTCTTTATGGGGATAGCCAGGATCACGGAAATGCACATGAACGTCGATGGCACCTGGCAAAAGATGCAGCCCCGTTGCATCCAGAACCTCCTTTGCTTGCGGCATTGAGTCTGCAGAGCCGATGCTCAGAATTTTGCCGTCGTGGATGGCAACACTGGCGGGATACATCGTCTCGCCAGTCACGACGACGCTGTTATGAATAACGAGATCTGCCATGACGTTCACGCTCATAACGCTGCCCATCCGCCGTCAACTGGGAGATCAACACCGGTCATCTGTCGCGAGACATCGCTGGCAAGAAACAGGCATGCATTGGCGACATCAGCGTCCACTGTCACCCGTCGCATGGCATAATCTGCCGCATGGCGCTCCATGGCTTCCTCAAGCGTGATACCAAGGGTTTTTGCCATATTGGCGCAGACTTTTTCACGAAAGCGCGGTCCATCCACCATGCCAGGCGCGACGTAATTCACGTTGACATTATGCTGGCCAACTTCAAGCGCGAAGCTTTTTGTGATGCCGCGCAAGCCCCATTTTGAAGCCGAATAAGCCATGCGACCCGCGCGGCCCCGCATGCCAAACGTGCCGCCGACATTGACGATCTTGCCGTAGCGCTGCGCGATCATCGCAGGCAGGACAGCATGCATGGTGTGAAAGCAGCCATTCATATTGAGCGTGACGATCTCGTCAAACTCCTCCGCACTGGTCTGTGCGCCGGTCTTTCCGATTGGACCAGAGCCGCCCGCAATATTGACAAGGATATCGATGCGACCAAATTCTGTGAGCGTCTTTTGCGCCGCAGCTTCGCATTGATCTGCAAGTGTCAAATCACATCCAATGACAATGACCGGGCGACCCATGGCGCGAATGTCTTGCGCAACCTCCTCAATCGCCCTGGTGTCGCGCCCGATCAACGCAAGCTTGCAGCCCTCCGCAGCAAAAGCCTTGGTGACATTTGCACCCATTCCTTTCGCGGGCCCTGTGATCAAGGCCACACGATCCGTCAGCATGAGGTCCATGACGTTGCTCCCGTTTGCGACTTCGTTAGAAGGCTGTTTTCCATCGGTCCGCCAGCGGCGGCAAGAACGCCGGTGTGAAGATTTCCGACATGGCAGGTGTGCGCGGCAATGTATTGACGCTCACAAGCGTATCAATGGAGCGCTTCAAACGATCGGGATCAACATCCCCAAGGCCAATCTTCGTCATCTCCGGATGGTTCATTTCAAACTTCAATGTGGCATCGAACAAGGCCCGATCGAGTGCCTTTTTGATCAAGGGCTCGCGCTTTGCAACTGACGCAATGGCGGCATCAGGATCCTTGATGGCGGCAATCATGCCCTTGTTGATGGCCCGAAGAAATCCTTGCAGAGCTGATGGATTTTCAGCAACAAGCTTCTTCGACACGATGATAGAGTTGGAATAAAGGTCGAGACCATAATCGCCGTATGGAATAAAGCGGACGGCGGTTTCATCAAGGCCCATATTGCGAGCTGAGAATCGGATGGTGTTGATATAACCAAAAACGCCATCGACCTGTCCCTGCATCAACATTTGCTCGCGCAGGTTAGGTGCGAGGTTGGTAATGCTGATCTTGGAGCAATCGATCTTTATGATGTTGCAGAAGGCGGGAAACAGTTTCAATGCGCCGTCATTTGCCGGACCGCCGAGTGTTTTGCCGACGAGATCCTGCGGTGTCTTGATCGGGCTGTCGGCTTTGACGGCTATGGTGAAGGGTGGCTCGTTGTAAAGAACTGCAATAGCAATTGGCGCATCTTCGGGCTTGCGGGCCGCCATCTCGATCAAGGCATTGATGTCACCAAAGCCGACATCATAGGTGCCATTGGCAACCAGCGGAACGGCGGCACCAGAGCCATTGCCTTGGTCCATGGTGACGTCCAACCCTTCGGCTTTAAAATAGCCAAGATCTTCCGCCAGAAAAAACATGCCTTGTGGGCCCTGATATTTCCAATTGAGGACCATCTTGAGCTTGGTGTCAGCGGAGGCGGGCGTGACAGACGCAGAGGCCAGCGCCAGGACACAACCGGCAATCAAAGCATGAAATACATGGCGTAAAGGCTGGATGGTCATGTGCGATGATCCTTCTCAAGCTTAAGTTGCCGGCCCGTTGGCGATCGGCGCCACACACGACCAATCGGACAAGCTTAAGGCCGCACCGCTGCATCAATCCATTGCCAATTTCAGCGCCAAGCGTTGCCGAAAAGGCATCAGTCTTGCAAGGCCCTCCAAAGACGGTGTGCTTGGGAAGGGCTTGGACATGCGGCATCTGAAGACCTTGCGGTAT
>CAIZGQ010000603.1 GCA_903932565.1 uncultured Hyphomicrobiales bacterium | reverse complement strand
GCTCGCGCGAATTGGACAAGGCGCCTATCGGTCTGCACTAGTTTCGGAGTGGGGCGTTTGCAGTGTCACCGGTTGTGGCCCCACGTCCATTCTCGTCGCGTCGCACATCGTTCCGTGGTGCAAATGTGTGACAAACGCAGAGCGCATTGATCCATTCAATGGTTTGCTTTTGACGCCGAACCTAGGGAGATGCTGATCAATGAGTGATTTGGATCGAGTTGCCCAGTGCGCGGCGAGATTTCGTCGCGGAATTCGGCAACCGCGGGCATTTCGAGGGCATTGCGGGCCGGTTCTGGCCTCTTTCGATGCCGCTTTCCATTCTCAAGAGACACCTCGGGCATGTGCGGCCAGCAATGGCCTCTTGGCGATGACGAGGTTGGCCAGACCGAACAGGCTGAACAGCTGCGCGTTGTTCTTCGCCAGGCCCTTGTATCGGACCTTCTTATGACGGAACAGGTTCTTGATCACATGGAACGGGTGCTCGACTTTGGCGCGCACGCTGGCCTTCAGCTGCTCGGCCCGCTCGAGCAACTGCGCCCACTTGCTTGTCGGGTCCAGCAGTCTGCGTTTGCCGGGTTGCATCGCCACGTGCCACTTCGGCCGCTTCGCCTCTTCTCGCTTTTGCACGCCCCGGTATCCAGCGTCGCCGAAGGCCATGGTCTCATCGCCATGAAGGAGCGCACCGGCTTGCGTGACATCGCTGACGTTGGCAGCCGTGCCCACCACCGTGTGCACGAGACCCGATTCAGCATCGACGCCGATGTGGGCCTTCATTCCGAAGTGCCACGCATTTCCCTTCTTGGTCTGGTGCATCTCCGGGTCGCGCGTATTGCCCTGGTTCTTCGTCGAGCTCGGCGCGGCGATGATCGTTGCGTCCACGATCGTGCCGGCGCGCATCAGCAGGCCCTTCTCGGCCAGGTGCGCGTTGATCTCATCGAACAGCGCCTTGGTCAGGTCGTTTTCCAGCAGCAGCCTTCTGAACTTCAGCAACGTCGTGGCGTCTGGCACCGACTCACGCGACAGGTCGATCCCCACGAAGTCGCGCAGTGCCTGGCTGTCGTACAGCGCGTCCTCCAGCGCCTCGTCGGCCAGGCCGTACCACTGCTGAAGGCAGTACATCCGCAGCATCTTCGGTACGCCGATGGGCTGACGGCCAACGCGCCCGCTCTTCGGATAAAGCGGCTCGATCACCGCGATCAGCCGGCTCCAAGGCACCACTCGCTCCATCTCGGACAGGAACTTCTCGCGCCGGGTTTGCTTCTTCTTCAAGGCGTACTCGGCGCTGGCAAAGCTGCGTTGGCTCATGTTCGTCCGGCTGCAGTTCTCGATGATTTCAAGCATGCATGGGGCATGCCAGAAATTGCGAATAAATCAGCGTCTCCTTAACAGTGGGATTCGCTATGTTAGCTTGTCTGTGGAATCAAAACACCTGGGTCGAACGTGCGCCGTCGGGCGTCTGAGGCAATACCCAGCACCCGCTCGACATCGATTGCTAAGCCGCCAGCGCGACGCTGTCCAGGTCGGCTGCCGTCCCGCTGTTGAAGACAGCCACATTCGTTTCGCCCAGTACGCGGCTGGCGATGGTGCCCGCCGTGATCGCGCCACTGACGTTGAGCGCTGTGCGCCCCATGTCGATCAGCGGCTCGACCGATATCAACAGACCCGCCAATGCCACCGGCAGATTCATCGTCGACAGCACAATCAGCGCGGCGAATGTGGCGCCGCCACCGACGCCCGCGACGCCAATCGAGCCGAGCGTGACGATGGCGATCAATTTCGCGATGAAACTGACGGAGAAGGGATCAATTCCGACCGTCGGCGCAATCATGACCGCCAGCATGGCCGGGTAGATGCCGGCACAGCCATTCTGGCCAATGGTGGCACCAAACGAGGCCGCGAAATTGGCGATCCCTTCGGGCGTTCCCAAGCGCCGTGTCTGGGTCTGCACGCTCATCGGAATCGCACCCATGCTGGAGCGTGAGGTAAAGGCAAAGGCCAGGACCGGAAAAATATTCACGGCGTAGCGAAATGGGTTCAAACCAGTTGCAGTGACCAAACCCAGATGGACGCAGAACATCAGCGCCAATGCACAGTACGAAGCGGC
>CAIZGQ010000602.1 GCA_903932565.1 uncultured Hyphomicrobiales bacterium | reverse complement strand
CGGGCGATGCCGAACTACAACGTCATGGGCGTGGCGAAGGCGGCTCTGGAAGCCAGCGTTCGCTATCTGGCTGCTGACTATGGTGGCAATGGCATCCGCGTGAATGCGATCTCTGCCGGGCCCATTCGGACCCTGGCGGGGGCTGGCATCGGCGACGCGCGCTTCATGTTCAATTGGCAGCGCGCCCATGCACCCCTGAAGCGCCTCCCAACGATCGAGGATGTTGGCGGATCAGCACTCTACCTCTTGTCTGATCTTTCGGCGGGTGTAACTGGCGAAATCCACTTTGTGATTCAGGCTACAACATCGTCTCCCTGCCCCGGCCAGACGATCTCAAAGCCATGGATCAGTCCTGAAATCTGGCTTTCCGCAGCTTGGTTGAATGAAATGATCAGCGCAAATAGCGCGCTGAATCCATCGCAAGTCGCAGTTCGAAGTTGCGGAACTGCGCGAAGATGCGGTTGATCCACGTGCGTAGGCCTGCCCGCACCACAATGGACATGGTGGTTGGGGGCGCGAGCAGAAACCGCGACATGGAGAATTCTGGTTCGTCGATTGCTGCGCGCAGCACGGCATCCAGCGGCGGTATTTCAAAGGTCCGCGCGGTCGGATAGCGGTCAAGTTCGTCGAGGACATTGGCACCAAGCGGTGCAGCCCCCTCGTTCGACACCGCGATCATCATTGCTTCGGGACACTCCCGCGCCAAGGCGTTCGCGGTTGCATAGGACTGCGGCGAGGCATCCACCACAAAAACAAAGATCGGCAGGATGCCGCGGCGCTCCGCTTCTGCAATAAAGCCAATCTGCGCCGAGACTGTTGTGAAGGTCTCGAAAAACCGATGCCAAAGATCGACGATCTTGACGGTTCCATCATTCAGCAGAAGGCCGTCAAAGAGCGCCATTTGACCTTCGATTTTTGCAAGGTCCGCGATGACCGCTTCGTCAGGAAAACGGAGCGCGAAATTTGAATCGCGCGGATCCGTGTCAAATGCGCGAAATGGCCGCCCGCCAAGTGCGAAATAATCGGCCAGCAACCGAGCAATCGTCGTTTTGCCGACACGGCCCGTTGGCGAACATACAATGAAGGCGAGTGTCTGCATATTTATGCCTGAAGCGGTTGGGCCGGCCTCACCGCGCACCGCCCCCGCATCGTCTGGTGTTGGCACGAGCGCCAAACATCAATCCCATAGTGCGGTATGTCCAGACGTAGGACAACCGCAAAAACTCCCTCAAAACAGCTACTTGTTTGTCATGAGGCTCAAAAGACCGATGCGGCCAAGCTCTTCGGCAATCTTTGCCTGCCAGGTGCGCACATAACCACGCAACACGAAGGAATGATCTGCTGGCTGACCGGTGGCGAGCTTATTGGACACAAATGTGGAAAACGGCGTTCCAGCAATTTCAACTTGCTCAAAGGCCATTGCGTTCAATTTCGGGATCGTCACCTCCCCCGCGCTCTTTACCTTGTCAAAATAGGACTTGTAGGTCGTCGGGTCCCACTCAAAAAAGGTCGTGTCGTTGATGAAGTTCTTGACCAGAAAATAATGCGCATCCGTCACGAAGGGCGCGGTTTCTGCAATCTCGTCCAGCGATGCGATTGACGGCCCAAGAATGTGGAAAACGACGAAATTGAACTCTCCGCGGCGGCTTGCGTCCAAGAACCCAACATCGCGCAGTGCTTCAAGCGAGGTCTTGAGCGCGCCGGCCCGCGTGTCAATAACAGTGACCTTGACCTGCGAGGTGTTCAGCGTGTCGATGATCCGCATCTGGTCAGATGTGTTGGTGATGTCCACCACATCGGTCACGTCAGGATGAAACCGTTTCAGGGTTCCACGCGGAAATTCCGTGTCAAACGCACGCGCCAGAACATTGTTGGCCGCGAGAAAGTCGAGCGTGGCGCGCGAGATGGTCGTCTTGCCGACGCCTCCCTTGTCAGCACCCACGAGGATCACAGTTGGCTTCATCGGATCTCTCTCTGCAGGAACGCTCAATGCCACGGGAGGCGCAACCGGTGCCGCGGGTGGAGCCTTGGCCCGAGCGGCAGGGGGGGCAGGACGAGGAGGTGGGCGGCGTGACTTGGCCATACGCGCTTATAGTATGTCCTGCGTCAGGATGGCCATAACCGGCCACCCTTGACCTGTGATTATCCATAACGAATGAGCGGTACAGGACCAAAACAGCCGAATTTTTGGAAAGACGGCCGACAGACCCCCTCCTTTCGCCACACACATGACGCAAGGTCAAGCCTCAGATAGGTGAAATTGGTCCTCACCGGTGGCGAATCAGGGTGTATTTCCAGCTATCGGGTCTGCTCGCGTCGCGAGGGTCCGGGCCGACAGCTCAGGTGCCACAACGCGGCAGCCTCACGGTCCATCCAAATGCTGAGAGCCCAACACCGATGCTAGGCTCTTTTGGCGACCGCACGTATAAACTGCGAATTTATGCCTGCTTGACCGTACAACACATGAGGCGCGGCCTATTTCAGAAGAACGTTGGCTTTGCCAACAAAT
>CAIZGQ010000601.1 GCA_903932565.1 uncultured Hyphomicrobiales bacterium | reverse complement strand
TTGGCGCGTCGCATTGCCAAGGACGGAGGCCTGGATCTCGCGCTCGTCACGGGTTCCGGCCCGCATGGCCGCATCATTGAGCGGGACGTGCGCGCCGCCATCGCCGGTGGCGTCAAGTCCGCACCCGCAGCAGCCCCCGTCGCGTCTGCCTCCGCTGCACCGGCACTCGCCAAGGGCATGTCGGACGAGGTGGTGAAGAAGTTCTTCGAGCCCGGCAGCTTTGAAGAAATCCCGCATGATTCCATGCGCAAGACAATTGCCCGCCGTCTGGTTGAGGCAAAGCAGACCATTCCGCATTTCTACCTGACGGTGGATTGCAACCTTGATCTGCTGATGACCCTGCGCGAGCAGATCAATGCGTCGGCACCCAAAGACAAGGACGGCAAGCCTGCCTTCAAAGTCTCGGTCAATGATTTCGTCATCAAGGCGCTCGCCCTGTCGCTCATTCGCGTGCCGGATGCCAATGTGACGTGGACCGAAGCGACGATGCTGAAGCACAAGCATGCCGACATTGGCGTTGCCGTTTCCATTCCCGGCGGCCTCATCACGCCCGTGATCCGCAAGGCGGAAACCAAGACGCTGTCGGTCATCTCGAATGAGATGAAGGATTACGCGGCCCGTGCGCGTGCGCGCAAATTGAAGCCGGAGGAATATCAGGGCGGCTCGTCTGCCGTGTCGAACCTTGGGATGTTCGGCATCAAGAACTTCTCCGCCGTCATCAACCCGCCGCATGCCTCCATTCTGGCGGTGGGCGCGGGCGAGCAACGCGTCATCGTCAAGAATGGCGCACCCGCTGTGGCCAACATGATGAGCGTCACGCTCTCGACAGATCATCGCGCCGTTGATGGAGCTTTGGGCGCCGAGCTAATCTCAGCCTTCAAGCAATTGATCGAAAATCCAATGGGCATGCTGGTGTGATTTTCTGTTGTCGCAATTCGATCTGAATTTTTAGCAATCGGATGTGCGGCGCAGAAATGCTGCAACTTTTGAGCGTGCGAGATCCCAATTCGTCAATTGATCGCAGCCACTTTTCCTGACTTTTCTGTATCGCGCAATGAGACCCAACCATGGCTTCATACGACATTCTGATCATCGGTGGCGGGCCCGGCGGCTATGTCACGGCCATCCGCGCCGCCCAGCTCGGGTTCAAAACGGCGCTTGTGGAACGGGAACATCTTGGCGGCATCTGCCTCAATTGGGGCTGCATCCCGACAAAGGCGCTGCTGCGCTCGGCTGAAGTGTATCATTATGCCGAGCACGCGAAGGACTACGGCCTGACGCTCGAAGGCAAGATGACCTTTGATCCGGCCGCTGTGGTGAAACGCTCGCGTGGGATCTCGGCGCAGCTCAATGGCGGCGTTGGATTCCTGCTCAAGAAGAACAAGGTCGATGTCATCTGGGGCGAAGCCACGATCAGCAAGCCCGGCGAAGTCGTTGTCGGCAAAATCACAAAACCTGCCGTGCAGCCGCAGAACCCGATCCCCAAGGGCACATTGGGGGAGGGGACGTATCAGGCCAAGCACATCATCATCGCAACGGGTGCACGCCCGCGCGTGCTGCCGGGGATCGAGCCCGATGGCAAGCTGATCTGGACCTATTTCGAAGCCATGGTGCCGACGGCTTTTCCAAAAAGCCTCGTTGTCATGGGCTCGGGCGCCATCGGCATCGAGTTCGCCTCATTCTATCGCACCATGGGTGCCGAGGTGACGGTGGTTGAAGTTCTGCCACAAATCATGCCGGTGGAAGATGCGGAAATTGCTGCCATCGCCCGCAAGCGCTTTGAAAAGCAGGGCATGAAAATCATGACCTCCACAAAGGTCGTGAAGGTTGAAAAAGGCGCCAACGA
>CAIZGQ010000600.1 GCA_903932565.1 uncultured Hyphomicrobiales bacterium | reverse complement strand
TCGCCCGAGCGACGAATAGCCGGTGCCAAAATCATCAAGGGCGAGTTCGCACCCCATTTGTTTGATCGCATGGAGAGTCTCAGCAACATCGCAAACAAGCGCGGTTTCGGTGATTTCAAGTTCGAGCCGCGGCAGTGCCAAATCAGCCTCCGAGGTCGCTCGTTTGATCGCTGCCAGCAGTGAGCGGCCATCACGCAACTGCAAGGGTGAGACGTTGACTCCGATTCTGAGAGGGGCTTGGCCAAATGGAACAGGCCAATTGGCTGCATCGCGACAGGCAATGCGCAGCACCCATTCACCAATCAGTTCAATCAGGCCAATTTCTTCCGCGATGGGAATGAACTCGGCAGGTGAGACCATGCCGCGAACGGGATGCCGCCAACGCAGCAAAGCTTCGAACCCTGTCAATCGCCGATCATCAAGTGAAATCTGCGGCTGGTAGTGAACTTCGAACTGTTCCGAGACAAGCGCGCGGCGCAATTCGACCTGCTGCAAGGTCAACGCGGCGCGAAGATCACTTTCAAGTTTCTGGCGCGATGTCGCGCGGGCCTGCATGGAGGGCTCGAAGCGTCGCAAGCGGCTGCGGCCATCTTTCTCGGCCTGATGCAGCGCAAGATCCGCGCGATAAAACAGCGACGCCGCATCGCTTCCATCGTCAGGCGCAATCGCAAGTCCGATGCTGGCACTCAGCGTAACGGAATGTCCGCTCACAGCGTAAGGGCGACCAATATATTCCAGGACACGGGCCGCAACCGCTTCAGCGCCTTCAGCATCTGCCAGCAGAACGCCAAAGCCATCGCCGCTGACGCGCGCCACCATCACTGCGCCCTTGACCAAGCTCACCAATCGCTGGGATATTCGACACAGCAAAGCATCGCCAACCTCCGTGCCAAATCCGTCGTTGGCGAGTTTGAAACGATCCAGATCCAACAAGATCAGAGCAGGCTTGCGATCCTCGACTGCGAATAAAGCCGCGAGGGCTTCAACAAGTTGCTGACGCGACGGCAGCCCGGTGAGCGGATCGCGAATGCCAAGATCTGATGCGGCGGCAATCATGCGGCCATCAAGAGTTGAACCGACCTCGGTTTCAGGTGATTTCACGATTTTTCTTTCGACGACGTTTTGCGACACGCAAGGTTGAGGCAAAGCTTTGACGAAACAGCTTAACAAGGTCGTCAATCACGCAACGTGAGGTGAGACGAAAATTCTTTTGGTGTGAGATGTTTGGCGAACAAATTCTGAACCACGGGCTGACGTCGCTGGTTGCGTACGCCTTACCCTAGTGCCGATGAATTCGGCCGCCATGGTCGTCAAGGACAGTTCCGGAGCTGCGCGGCTGGCACAAGTCCTTATGCAGTATTAAACCTGCAAGACCGTTGGGTGATCTCGACAAACTTGAAACGAACGCCCGATATCATGTCCTTGCTTTGGTGCGAATGTCAGCTACGTTCAGATCCGCAGGCGTGACGTCAGCAAGGTGCGCAGCAAACAAAGCGTCAACTCGATTTTGGGGACTTTTATTGCCGCGCTCACGTCTCAGACCCTGTCATCTAAAACGATATCTCTTGAATTAGGCCTCTCATGAAAAATCTATGCATCGCCGTCCTCACGCTCTGTGTGATCGGCACGTCAGCTTTCGCGAAAGACTTCAACGTCCCATCGAAAAACCCGGTCGTCAAAATTACTGTTCCCAACACGTGGAGCATTGATGAGAGCGAGTATGGGTACAACGCAAAAACAAAAGATGAAGCGGTCTATTTTGGAATTGAATATGCCTCTGGCAGCCGCATCGAGAAGATGCTGGATAGCAATGCCGCATGGATGAAAGACAACAAGATCATCCCAAAAGGCAAGCCGGCTGAATCCGATGTCAAAATTGCCGGGCAGGACGCGCACGTGTTGCACTTTGAAGCCACGGATCCCAATGGTGATACATTGGTCGACTTTGTCCTGATCCCCGCTGGCGACAAGCGCCTGATCATGCTGACGCTGTGGGGCAGTGAAGAAGAGTTGAAGGACAACGAAACCGACATCACCAAGATCCAGGCAAGCATCAGACCGGTGAACTGAAGCTTTGCCGAATTAGAGCGATATTCAATTCGGCAAGTACGTGTTTAGGGTTTTGCAGAAAACTGGCTCAATGCCAACGCAATTCCAGCATCCAATCGGCGCGCCTGACTGCAACCGGACAGGCGCTTCATCAAAACGTGTTTCTTGCTGATGAACCAACGCGAGCAGGATGCGACGCGACGTCAAACTCGAAGTCACTCGCAACATCAAGGCCTCATCTTCACCACTGGCTGATCGTCTCCAATTTCAATCGACATCAGGTCGCGTCCGACCT
>CAIZGQ010000599.1 GCA_903932565.1 uncultured Hyphomicrobiales bacterium | reverse complement strand
CTGATGAGTGGGTTGATGCCGGGTGTGACGGGCTCGTGTTCATAGACATCGACAGCCGCGAAGCCCGGTCGGCCCAGCCTCAAAGCGGCTGCAAGTGCGCCTGGCTCAATCAAACCCGCACGGCTCGTATTCACGATCAGCGCTGTTTGTTTCATCTGCGCAAGATCAGCAGCGGTGACAATGTTCCGTGTGGCTGGCACGAGGCGCATGTGCAGCGTGATGATATCGGACTCAGCAAAGAACGCCGCTTTGCTTTCGGCAACCTCAAGCCCATCGGCCCTGGCTTGGTCCCGTGACGCCTCCCGACCCCACACCAGGACACGCAAGCCAAAGGCGCGGCCGTAATCTGCGACGGCTTTGCTGATGCGACCATATCCAAAAAGTCCCAATGTCTTGCCGCGGATCGTGGTTCCAACATGAACTTGCCATTGCCCAGCCTGGAGGCCAGCTACCTGCTGTGGCAGGGCGCGGGCGGACGCAAGGATGAGCGCCCACGTCAGTTCGGCTGTCGCATACGAGGGTTCACCCGCATGCTGGCTCGATGAAACAATGATGCCAAGGCGCGTGCAGGCATCGATGTCGATGTGCGGATAAACACTGCGCTGGCTGATGAGTTTGAGTTTCGGAAGACGTTCCAGCAAAGGCCCGCGGATTTGCGTGCGTTCGCGAAACAGGACCAACGCCTCGGTATCCGCCAGCCTCTCTGCCAGCACGTCCGTGTCTTCCACATGGTCGTTGAACACTGTGACCTCGTGGCCTTGGAGACGCGAGAAACATTCAAGCGTCCGCAGGGTGTCCTGCCAATCATCCAGAATGGATACGCGCATAGGCTTCTCCCATGGTGAAGCGGGCTTTGGTTTGGCTCATCATTTCACATCAGGAGCGGCTCGCAAACCTGCCTGGGCGAAACATTGCTGGGCAAGCCCTTGTTATCAGAATTGCCCCGAGGGTCGTTTCAGTTGTGCTGCCAGTCTGATATTCAGTAATGGGCGTTGTCGCATCGGCTGGTGCAAGCCGATAAGCAAAGCCGACGTTGATGACTTTTCGTTACACTTGATCAGCATGGACACGCCGTGAGCCTTGGGATTTTCTGCTTTCTGGCCATCTGCATCTTGGTTGCAGCGTTTGTTCAGAGCATCATCGGCGTCGGGTTCGCGTTGATCGTCGTGCCGATGGTGGCGTTCCTGCAACCAGCGCTCCTGCCTGTGTTTGCCATCGTGCTGGTGATGCCGCTCAACGTTTACGTGCTCTGGCGTGAGCGCCATTCGCTCGACTGGTCAGGCGCGTCGTGGATTACGGCTGGGCGCGCAGTCGGGACGTTTGGCGGCCTTGCGGTGCTGGCGACGTTCACGCGCACGCAGCTCAACCTTTTTATCGGCGTCGCGACACTTGCTGCTGCAATCCTGACGTTGATGCGCCCAAAGTTTGATCCAAATCGCGTCAGCTTTATCGGGGCCGGTGTCGTCACTGGCATCACGGAAACCGCGACAGGGATCGGCGGGCCGCCCCTCGCGCTGGTCTATCAGCACCAACCGGGCCCCGTGTTGCGCGCGACATTGGCGGCGTGTTTTCTGATTGGTGAGGTTTTCACGTTGACGATTTTGGCCGCAACGCATCGCATCGATATGGATCACGTGATCGCCGCGATCTGGCTATTCCCGCCCATCGCCGTTGGCGTATGGCTGAGCAAAGCGCTGCATCAAAGATTGGCGGGCGCATGGTTGCGGTATGCCGTTCTGGCGTTCGCCATGGCCTCAGGTCTGTTTCTCATCTACCAAGGGCTGCGTGCATAACAATTGGTTCTACGCCCCGCCGTTGCGAACACGGTCTTTGATCTTTTCGCGCACCGGCACAAAATCATAGGCTGGGTAACAGGTCGTTTTAAAAACACCCCACGCGGAGCGTTCAAGCTCCACATTGACCACGCTGAGTTTGTCGGCTGGCAAGCGCAGCGTCACGATCTGCCCGAACCCCATGGCAACCACCCAGGACACAATCTCGACGCCCTCTGGAGGGAAGCGCTCCCACCAATCGGCATCTTTCAGTTTTCTCTGCACCGCATCGAGGTTGTTGGATTGGTCATGCTGCAGAAAGACCGTCAAAAGCAGCGTGGCGGGATCATCTGTATCCGGGGTCATGTTTTCGATTCCAGTCTGGCCGGCAGGCAGGCTTGCTGTGTCGGTCACGGGGCCCTCACGAACCCTGCGTTTGAGCGATCCTTTGTGCAAGCGAGGATCTGACGGGATCGCGGCGCGCGGATCAAGTCAGCAAGCCTAAGTCAGCAAGCCATACTCAAAAAGAACTTCTCCGACTTCTTTGGTCGGATTAGTATGCGGACGGAGGCCGATTTGATTTCCCAACGCTCGCGCTATGCGCTCAAAGCCCTCATCAACCTGGCGCGCCTGGGACGTGGCGTTGCGCGCTCCACGCGGTTGATCGCTGAGCAAGAGGCGATTCCAGGCACTTTTCTCGAGCAGATCATGATCGATCTGAAGCGCTCCGGCTTCGTGGGCAGTCGACGCGGCAAGGATGGCGGCTATTACATCGCCCATGACCCCGGCACCCTGACGTTGGCAACCATCCTGCGGCAGATCGACGGGCCCGTCGCCCCGCTGCCGTGCCTCTCCAAGACGTCTTACCGGCGCTGCGAGGATTGCCGCGACGAGGCGGCCTGCATGTTACGTGCGATCCTGGCCGAGACCCACGCGGCGACCCTCGCCGTGCTGGAAAAGCGAACGCTTGGGGACGCGCTCGCCCAGGCAGACCTGGTGTTGAGCGAAAGCGGGCGGTTTGGCCAGGACGTCTTTGTCGGCGCTTTTATCTGACATCATGTCTCTCAGTTCAAGCCTTTGATTTTGAGAGATATTAGAGAAATTATCATGTCTGGCTTGCTTCTATTTTTAATCCCGACTAAAAAGGTAGGGTTACTTGGAATTGGAGACCTTTCATGCTCAGATTGACCCGCCGGTTGCCCTTCACACTCGCTCTCAGTGTTGCTGCAGTCGCGATGGCATGTGCGCTGCCTGCGCGAGCACAGACGAGTTTGCTGAATGTCTCCTATGATCCGACGCGCGAGCTCTACAAAGCAATCAACGTGGCGTTTCAGGCCGAGTGGGAAAAGCAGACCGGCGAAAAGGTTACGATCCGCGCCTCGCATGGCGGGTCTGGCGCTCAGGCCCATGCGGTCATTGACGGTTTGAAAGCCGATGTTGTGACGCTGGCACTTGCGCCGGACATTGATGCCATCGCATCCCAAACCGGCAAGATCGCAAAAGACTGGCAGAGCCGTCTCCCCAACAATGCCTCGCCCTACAATTCGACGATCATTTTTCTGGTCCGCAAGGGAAATCCCAAGGGCATCAAGGATTGGGATGACCTGGCGCGGCCGGGGGTGTCTGTCGTGACGCCCAACCCCAAAACATCCGGCGGTGCCCGCTGGAACTATCTGGGGGCTTGGGGTTATGCGCAGATCAAGTTTGCCAATGACGACGCCAAGATTAAGGATTTTGTCGGCGCTATTTATCGCAACGCCCCGGTCCTCGACACGGGTGCGCGCGGATCAACCTTGACGTTCGCGCAGCGTGGTATCGGCGATGTGCTGATTGCCTGGGAGAATGAAGCCTTTCTCGCGTTTGATGAATTCGGCAAAGACAAGTTTGAAATTATCACACCGTCATTGTCGGTTCTCGCAGAACCGCCGGTCGCCATTGTTGACGCCAATGTGGATGCCAATGGCACACGCAAAGTTGCTGAGGCTTATCTGAAGTATCTCTACACGCCAGACGCGCAGAAGATCATTGCGAAGAATTTTTATCGCCCGATCAATCCGGCTGCTGCAGATCCCGCCGATGTGGCGCGTCTGCCGAAGCTGAAATTGCTGACGGTCGAAAAAGATTTCGGCGGATGGCCAGCGGTTGTGAAAGCGCATTTTGCGGATGGTGGAAGTTTTGACCAGATTTATGCTGCGAAACCAAACTGAGCGGTCCTGATGCGCTTTGGTTCTGGATCTCTTGTCAGTCCGTCCCCATTGCCGGGTTTTGGCCCGGCTTTGGGCGCAACTTTGTTGTGGCTCGGGCTTCTCGTCCTCATTCCACTGGCCGCGCTCGTTTGGAAGGCGTCAGGGCTCGGCCTCGCGGGAATCTGGGAGATTGCATCGCAGCCACGCGTCGCGGCAGCCCTGAAACTGTCGTTCGGGTTGTCTCTGCTCGCGGCGGCCTTGAACGTCGTGCTTGGCGGCATCGTTGCGTGGGTGCTGACGCGCTATGAATTTCCAGGACGCCGATTTCTTGACGCTGCCGTGGACCTGCCGTTTGCCTTGCCCACAGCTGTCGCAGGTATTGCCCTGACAGCCTTGTATGCGCCCAACGGGTGGATTGGCTCGCTGTTTGATAGTTTTGGCATTAAAATCGCCTTCACGCCGATTGGCATCTTTATCGCCCTCGTCTTTATCGGCCTGCCCTTCATGGTCCGGTCCGTTGAACCGGTACTGGCGGAAATCGATCCCGAAATCGAAGAAGCATCGGCCACGCTTGGCTCTTCGCGTTTGACAACGATTGTGCGCGTGGTTCTGCCGCCCTTGGTACCGGCCTTCATCACCGGCTTTGCCCTCGCCTTGGCGCGGGCTGTTGGCGAATACGGCTCGGTTGTCTTTATCTCCGGCAACATTCCGTTTGTGTCCGAGATTGCACCGCTGTTGATTGTTGTTCGCCTCGCAGAATTTGATGATGCCGGAGCCACGGCCGTCGCAACAATCATGCTGACAATCTCATTCTGCTTTTTGCTGGTTATCAATCTTGTTCAATCGTGGTCACGTCGGAGACTGGGTCATGGCTGACGCGATGGCGGATGCGCCGCTGACCAGTCCTGTGCGTGCGCCAGTTCAGCGGCGCGATCGTCAGGCAACGCAAGAAAGCCAGACCGTAAGGCGCTTTTTGATTGGGTTTTCGCTTGTCATACTAACGTTGTTTTTATTCTTGCCGTTGCTCGTTGTATTTATCGGTGCGCTCGGCAAAGGGCTTGGCGCTTATGTGAACACGCTCTCGGACACGGACACGCAATCGGCCATCAAGCTGACGCTGTTTGTCGCGGCGATCTGCGTTCCAGTCAATCTGGTCTTTGGCGTTGCAGCCGCGTGGGCGATCGCGCGGTTCCAGTTTGTCGGGAAAAGCTTGCTGACGACATTGATCGATCTTCCGTTTTCGGTGTCGCCCGTCATCGCAGGTCTCGTCTACGTTTTGCTGT
>CAIZGQ010000598.1 GCA_903932565.1 uncultured Hyphomicrobiales bacterium | reverse complement strand
ATGAAGCCGCCAAACACCTGCAGGGTAATATGACCCGCAAGCATGTTGGCGAAGAGACGCACCGACAGTGAAATCGGACGCGACAGGAACGAGATGATTTCGATCGGCACCAGAATCACAAGCACGGGGGCCGGGACGCCTGATGGCACAAACAGCGCGAACCAATGGGTGCCATGCTTGTAGATGCCGTACACGATGACCGTCAGGATCACGAGCAGCGCAAGCGAGAAGGTGACGATGATCTGGCTGGTGACTGTGAATGTGTAGGGGATAAGGCCCAGCACGTTCGAGAACAGCACGAACATGAACAGCGAAAACACTAGCGGGAAGAACTTCATGCCTTCTTCGCCAGCCGTGTTGCGAACCGTGCCCGCAACAAATTCATAAGCCATCTCGGCCAATGACTGAATCCGACCCGGAACGATGGACTTGGATGAGGTGCCAAGGATCATCACCAGCGACACGAGGCCGAGGATCACGATCATGAACAGCGAAGCGTTGGTAAAGGACGCATCCACGCCCAGCGGCTTCATTTCCAGGAATCGTGTGATTCCGAACTGCTCGATCGGGTCCAGATGTGGCGTCTCGGCCATGATGGTCGAACCTTAGACTCTAGGGCCCGAAGCACGGGCCGTGGGATGGTCGCGACAAACCTGATCGGTTCCCCGCTGCGGACTTGTCATGCGCCCGGATCAGGCCTTTGGGGGTGTCGTCTCAGACGCCCGGCCAATCCGATACACATTATAAAAACCGGTCATCAGACCCAGGATCAGAAACACGACAAACAACGCCGGCGACGTGCCGAAGAAATTATCGAGCTCCCATCCAATGAACCCGCCAACAAGAATGCCGGCGACAAACTCGGAGAGGACGCGCGCACCTGCGCTCATCGCCCGTCCGCGGCTGCCACCTGCATCCGCAGCACTCTCATCCCGCGCGGCCGAGTCGCCTTGACTCTTTTTCCGGGCATCGAGCGCTGCCGAGAGGGTCTCGAGCCGCGCCTTGAGAGCTGCTTCGTTCGTGCCGTCTTCGAGCTTCGCCATCGGCTCCCTCCGCGTGACGCGGTTGCGAGCTGGCTTATAGGGGGCCTCCACCTGAAAAGCGAGGGCCCACAAGCGCAGGCAATGATCAAACGAGCGGGCACGAAAAAAGGTCTGGCTCGCGCCAAACCTCCCCAGCAAGTCGCGCGCACCATATGAGCGGGGCTGCAGCGTGTCAAGAATATGGCGTAACATTATAAGTGCATGATTTTCCAAAATAAAATGCCGTTATTGCAGCTCTGGTTCGCGCAACGCGCGCGCTTGTTTTCGTCGCGGCGTCGCTTTTTCGCCGCGAGATGAAAAGTGGGAGGGAAGGCGCGCGTCCGCATGACTGTCGAACCCGTCTCGCGTCGACTGGAAAATCGCGACGTTGCCGCACTGGCTCCAACCAAATCGATTCCCGTTGCGGATTTGGCTTTTGGGTCAGGCTTTTGGATCGGGCTTCTGGAGCCTATCATTGACCCAGTGCCGGACTTGGTTCATGTGCGTTACTCAGAGCCGCAACGCCCTGCTGGCAGGACAGCTGTCATCAAATTGAGATGTGAGTCACGCACAGCGGCAGCTCTTGTCGAGGCCCTGATACCAGCCCATTCAACTGCTGCCAGTTAGTCGTCAGATGCCGAAAGTGTCCCGATGTCCCGATTCGTTGCTTTTACATCTCTCGGACGTCGGACCTTGCCCAACCAGTGGGACGCGATGGCGCTCGCGCTCGTGCTGGCGATTTTCGTAGCGATTGCTCATGGCTCGTCCGGCATGTCGGCCCCGCTCCCGGCGGCGGACGCCTCGCCGGTCACGCTCGACTACATCTATCTGCCGTATTACGCGCTGCGCACGACGCTGCGGATGTTCGCCGCGATTCTTGCGTCACTCATCTTCACATTTACCTACGCCACGCTGGCTGCCAAAAGCCGCCGCGCCGAGGTTGTGTTGATTCCGTTGCTCGATGTTTTGCAGTCTGTGCCGATCCTCGGGTTTTTGTCGTTCACCGTGACGTTTTTTCTGGGGCTCTTTCCCGGCTCGACGCTGGGGGCCGAATGTGCGGCCATCTTCGCCATTTTTACCAGCCAGGCCTGGAACATGGCGTTTTCATTTTATCAGTCCCTGCGCACCGTGCCCTCGGAGCTCGAGGAAGTGGCGGGCTCGTTTCACCTGTCGCCGTGGCAGAAGTTCTGGCAATTGGAGACGCCCTTCGCCATGCCTGGCCTCATCTACAATATGATGATGTCCATGTCGGGCGGATGGTTTTTCGTGGTGGCATCCGAGGCCATCACGGTTGGCGACACCAGCATTAAGCTTCCGGGCATTGGCGCTTATCTGGCGCAGGCCATTGATGAGCGCCGGATCGATGCTGTCATCGGTGCCGTCGTCGCCGTGTTGGTGGTGATCATTCTCTATGATCAATTGTTGTTTCGCCCGATTGTAGCGTGGGCGGGCAAGTTCCGAGTGGAACTGTCGGAATCGCAAAACAAGGAAACATCGTGGGTCTTGCGCATGTTTCAACGCACACGTTGGCTTAGCGCGGCGTCTTCGGTGCCCGGTCAGATTATCAGCAACGTATCGCTCTGGCGGCTTGATTTTTTGACACCACGCCTGTCGCGCAAAGTGCAGAGCGTGTTCGTCTCCCGGCTGATCGATGCAATCTGGTTTGTCGCCATCGCGGCACTCGGGATTTATGCGGTCTGGCAGGTGGTCGACTTTGTTGCGACCGAGCTGACGCTGGCCGACTTTTACAACACCGTGCTGCTGACGCTTTTCACCATGCTCCGCGTCGTCGTGCTGTTGCTGATCGCCACCGTGATCTGGGTGCCGCTTGGCGTGTGGATCGGCTTGCGGCCCTCGCTCGCTGAAAAAGTCCAGCCGCTGGCGCAGTTTCTTGCGGCCTTCCCAGCCAATGTCGTGTTTCCCATCGCGGTCGTTTTGATCCTTCGCTTCAAGCTTGATCCGGACATCTGGCTCAGCCTGCTGATCATCTTTGGCACGCAGTGGTACATTGTGTTCAACGTGATCGCAGGCGCGTCAGCGTTTCCCAATGATCTGCGCGAAGTGGCGGCGAACTTTCGTATTCGCGGAAAAGATTGGTGGCTGAAAGTTATTCTGCCCGGCATCTTTCCTTATTATGTCACCGGGGCGCTCACAGCGTCCGGCGGCTCATGGAACGCCGCGATCGTTGCAGAATATGTGAAGTGGGGCGACGACAAGGTCGCAGCGCACGGCATCGGCGCCTATATCGCGCAGGCGACCGAGGCGGGGGATTATCCGCGCATCGTGATGGGCGTTGCTGTTATGTCCATTGTCGTCATTCTGTTCAATCGCCTGTTCTGGCGGCCATTGTTTGCATTCGGCGAGCGCCGTCTGCGGGTCGGCTGATGTCCATCTTCACACATGTTGGAAAGTGACCGGGAATGCCAGTCATGCTCGATGTCCCGAATGAAACCCTGCTTGAAGTCAAGCACGTCACCCAGCGCTACAAGAAAGCGTCCGGTGAAGAAGGCTCGACTGTTCTCGACGACATTTCCATGAAGCTTGAGCCCGGCGAAATCGTCGGGCTGTTGGGGCGTTCTGGTTGTGGCAAGTCCTCGCTGTTGCGCCTTGTGTCTGGCCTTGCAACACCGGCCTCGGGCGAAGTCGTGTATCGCGGCGAAACGGTGGACGGCCCGGCCGAAGGTGTCGCCATGGTGTTTCAGAGCGCAGCGCTGTTTCCCTGGTTATCGGTCATTTCCAACGTGGAATTGGGATTGCGGGCGCTGCGCGTGTCGGAGGAAGAGGCCCGCAAGCGAGCTTTGGCCGCTATTGATCTCATCGGGCTCGACGGGTTTGAAAGCGCCTATCCAAAAGAACTGTCGGGCGGTATGCGCCAACGCGTCGGCTTTGCCCGCGCGCTGGTCACGCGTCCCAATATTCTGCTGATGGATGAGCCCTTTTCCGCGCTCGATGTGCTGACGGCTGAGACGTTGCGCTCGGATTTGATCGATCTGTGGTGTGAAGGGCGCATGCCCATCAAGTCCATCATGATGGTGACGCACAACATCGAGGAAGCGGTGCTGATGTGTGATCGCATCATTGTGCTGTCCTCCAATCCCGGCCGCATTGCGTCCGAGATTCGCGTCAAACTCGCCCATCCGCGCAATCGACTCGATCCGGAATTTCGCCAGCTGGTCGATCAGATTTACGCATTGATGACAAAGCGCGCCGTCACCGACCGTGTCGGGCGTGATGGTGCTTTTCCGGGCACAGGCCTTGGCATGGCGCTGCCGCGGGTGTCGACCAACTCGTTAGCCGGTCTTCTCGAAGAAGTTGCAGCACCGCCCTACAATGGCAAGGCGGACATGCCGAACCTCGCCGATTCCCTGCAGATGGAAATCAACGAACTGTTTCCGATTGCAGAAACATTACAGCTGCTGCGGTTTGCCGAGGTGGAGGAGGGCGATATTCGTCTCACGCTGTCGGGCCGCCGTTTTGCGGAAGCGGAAGTGGACGTTCGCAAGAAATTGTTTGGCGATCATCTGCTCGCCTTTGTGCCGCTCGCCGCGCGCATTCGGCGCGTCCTCGACGAGCGTCCCTCACATTTCGCGCCCCTCACGCGCTTCAAGGAAGAGATCGAGGATTACATGTCCGAGATCTACGCAGAGACAACGATCCGCTCGGTCATTGACTGGGGCCGTTACGGCGAAATCTTTGAGTATGACGAAACCCGCCAGGGGTTCAGTCTGGAAAACCCTGTTTAAACGTAGGTTTTTTTAAGTACCCTCATCCGGCACGCGATCTAGGCGACCCTCTCCCTTGGGAGAGGGTGGCGCGTTCCGCGCCGGGTGAGGGTATTTCCCCTCACCTTTGCCCGTGCACCAGCCCCTTGAACAGCGCTTTAAATTCACGCGGTTGGCAGCGGAAATATTGCGGTGGTGCGAACACCTCGGCCCCCAACTTGGCTGCTGCGTGCCACGGCCAGCGCGGGTCGTACAGAATCCCACGCGCCAGTGCGATGGCATCGGCCTTGCCACTGGCGATGATCTCTTCTGCCTGTTCGGCTTCGGTGATCAGCCCCACCGCAATCGTGGTTAGTCCTGTTTCGGCTTTCACCCGTTCCGCAAACGGCACCTGATAGCCCGCGCCCAATTGGATCTGCTGCTTGGGCGAGACGCCACCGGTTGAAACATGGATGGCCGTCGCGCCCCGGGCCTTCAAGGCGTGGGCATAGGTGATCGTGCTCTCAAGATCCCAGCCGCCATCAACCCAGTCCGTCGCCGACACACGCATCCAGACCGGCCGATCCGCAGGGAAGGCGGCGCGCACGGCTTCAAAGATTTCCAGGGGAAAGCGCATCCGGTTTTCCAGACTGCCGCCATACTCGTCCGTGCGCTTGTTGGCGAGCGGCGACAAAAACTGATGCAGCAGATAGCCGTGCGCCCCATGCAGTTCGATCGCATCGATGCCCAGCCGCGCGGCGCGCTTGGCGCAAGCGACAAATTCGTCCCGCACACGCTGCAGACCAGCCGCATCGAGTGCTGTGGGCGCAGCTTCGCCCTCAGAATGCGGCACATCGGAGGGGCCTTCGGTCTGCCAGCCGTCTTCCTCGCCAGGCGTGATCTGCGTGCCGCCCTTCCACGGGGCGCGGCTCGAGGCCTTGCGACCAGCGTGGCCCATCTGTACCGCGATGGGCATCGGTGAATGTGCGCGAATGGCGGTGAGGATTTTGCCGATCGCCTCTTCGCAGGCATCGGAATAAAGCCCCAGATCGCCCGGCGAGATCCGTCCGACTGCGGAGACCGCTGTCGCCTCAAGAATCAAAAGGCCCGCACCCGACAAGCTGAGATTGCCCAGATGCATCATGTGCCAGTCGCCGGGCACGCCATCGCGCGACGAATATTGGCACATTGGCGCGATGATGATGCGGTTGTCGAGTTCGAGCGACCCGATGCGAAGGGGCTGGAAAAGATGGCTCATGAGAAGGTCCGGGAATGAGGTGTTGCGCCGCCGCGCTGGGCCGCTGCGATCCCGGTTCGTCCCACGGGCACGTCCGCTTGTCCAGCAGTGGCCCGTTGGGTGACGTCAGAGCAGGGTGGCGAAGTGGACGAGCCAGTCGGGCATGATGGAAGCGATGCCAGCTTCCATGGTCTTGTCGAAGCCGGTGACAATGCCGCCGCCGACAATGACGAATGTCAGTCCCAAGAGAATGCGGCCAAGCTTGGCGGATTGTCCGGCAACCACGCGCCCCTTGCGGGCAAGGTGGCCGAGCCCGTAGCCCGCAATCAGCAGCGAGGTGGCCGCGCCCAGCGCAAAGATCATCATGGTCGCCATGGCGCGGGGCAGTGAGCCGCCGGTTGCCGCCAATGCGAGGGCAGCACCGATGGTGGGACCCACACAGGGCGCCCAAGCGAAGGCGAGAAGCGCACCGGCACCCGCCTGGCCCACGAGACCGGCAGTTGGTCCCGCTTGCGAAAATCGCGCACTGAATCCCGCGAGCGGCGCCATGAGATTTTCCAGCGCGTGGGCCAAGGCAGGGACGAGGAGAATAACACCGAAGGCCACCATGATCGCGCCCGCGAGAGTGCGGATGACGCCCGTCTCACCCAGTTCGATACCGGCGGAGGCCAAAAGGCCGCCGACAATTCCGAAGGTGAGAGCCAGGCCAGCCGCCAGCGCCACCGGTCCCCACGGGTTTTGCGCCCGCGCGCTCGCAAAGACGATTGGCGCGAGCGGCAGGACGCAGGGGTTCACGATGGTGAGGAGGCCCGCAAGATAGGCCAGAACAAGTGCGGACATTCAGACAACTGTCTTCAGAACGTCGAGCACAGACTGGGTGCTCATGCCCCACGACATACGGCCCGTCTCGTGGCCGCCCTTGTACCCGATCAGCGTCGAGCGCGGCACGCCAAGCGCCTTCACAATGTCACCCTGGTTGTCATAATCGACACGGAAAAAGGCGACGTTGTCGTAGGTGTGATCCGCCTCAAGACCCGACAGGATCGAGGCCTGCGTGCGGCACTGGAGGCACCACGGCGCGTAGACATGAACGACCACCTTCTTGCCGGCCGCAATCGCCTTTTGCACAGAAGCTGGATCATAGGGCTGGAACGTGAAGGCGGACGCCGGGGACGCGGCGGCGGCAACAGCCAAAACAGTTGCGCCAAGAAAGACATCGCGACGTGACAGCATGGGAGCACCTCTGAAAGATTAACTTTGAAGATACGCAGGGTTTCGGGTGGCGGATGAATGCAAGCTTTCGCCTGCGGCCATTTGGACGCCGTTTTGCAAAGCCCACGTTTCAGGGGCGAAGCAAAATCGACCTTAACCCCGCTTCATCGAACATATTTTCGGTGCCGAATTTTCCGGCAGACTTGGCGTATGATGTAAAATGGATGACGGTTAAGTTCTGTGCCCCGAAGAAATTTGACGAGCCGAAGCCATCGGAAGACCAGGTCTGCGTCCATCGCGGGCTTTGGCATGAATTGTGTTGAGTATCCATCGCTGGAGGCCCGACGGGGCCAGTCAGCGGCATGAACAGGATTGACGATGCAGGCAAACCCCGAGGCGAGACGCGCGCTGAAAGCCCAGGAGCCGTGGATTGGCCCGCGCAGCCGCATTGGTGTCATCATCCCCTCCACCAACATCGGGGTGGAATATGATTGCCAGCGCATTATACCGCCGGGCGTGACATGGCATTTTGGCCGCTTTTTTGTCGGTCAGCCCGATCTGTCCAGCGATGACATGTTTCTGGCCTTCATCGACGCGATCCGCGAAACGATCCCGGATGCCATGCGCGATATCATGACCTGCGAGCCCAAATACATCATGATGGGCATGTCCGCCGAAACCTTCTGGGGTGGGCTTGAAGGGAATATCGAATTTGAGGCGCGGTTGCGCGACTTGATCGGCCCAAACATGGGCATCACGTCCGGCGCGGCGGCCCTGAAGGACGCGCTCGATGCGTTTGGAGCCAAACGCGTGGCGGCCCTGACGCCATATCAACCGGTGGGCGATGTGCAGGTCCGTCGGTTTCTGGAAGAATCCGGCTATCATGTGACCAATGTTGTTGGCCTCAAGTGCGATACGGCAACGTCCATCGCGCATACACCGCCGCACGAAGTGATTGATGTTGTCCTCAAACAGCTTGAGGGCGACGATGTGGATGCCATCGTGCAGGCGGGCACCAACCTGTCCACGATTGATATTTTTCCGGCTCTCGAAAAGCAGCTCGGTAAGCCGGTTATCCCGATCAATGTCGCCACAATCTGGCATGCTCTGCGCGCGCAGGGCATTGACGACAAAATCTTTGGCAAGGGCCTGCTGCTGGAAAAATTCTAGCCTGTTTGCTGCCTCATTTTGAAACCGGCGCGCCACGCCTCGCAGGGAAATTCGTCCAGATGTCAGACAAAGATCGGGTTTTAATCGCAGGTGCCGGGCCAGTGGGCTTCACGATGGCGTTCAATCTGGCGCGGCAAGGAATTCCGTTTACGATTCTGGAAGCGGGGAACAAGATTTTCGACGATCCGCGCGCTGGCACAATCCATCCGCCCACACTCGAGATGTTTGCGAACGTTGGTGTGACGCCCAAACTGCTGGAGCAGGGCTTTATCGTTCATAATTATCACTACCGCGATCGGCGCGAAGGTCTGATTGCCAATTTCGATTTAAGCGTCCTGAAAGATGAAACCGAGTTTCCGTTCCGTCTTATGCTTGAGCAGCACAAGATCTGCTACATCCTGAGGGACCTTTTAAAAGATACGCCGAAGAGCGAGGTGCTGATGGAGCACCGCATCACAAAAGTGGAGCAGGATGCGGAGGGCGTGCGCGCCCATGTCGAGACGCCCGACGGTCCCAAGATATTTGAAGGACGCTGGATGGTTGGTTGCGATGGTGGCCGCAGCCAGGTTCGAAAGTCGATGGACGTCAAGTTCGATGGATTTACCTATCCCGAGCGTTTTCTTGTGCTGAGCACGCGTTATGATTTTGCCGAGCACGGATACGCCATCACCAATTATATCGCGGACCCGGAGGAATGGTGCGCCTTGTTCAAGGTGCCCGGCCACGACAACAAGGGAACATGGCGCGTCGTGTTCCCCACACGCGATGACGAGACTGAAGAGCAGCTCTTCAACGAAGATGCGGTGCAGGCCCGCATTCAGGGCTTCAACAAGAAGTCTGGCACGTACGAAATGTTCCACCGCAACTTGTATCAGGTGCACCAGCGCGTTGCTTCGAACTATCGCGACGGGCGGCTGATGGTGGCGGGCGATGCGGCCCATATCAACAATCCGCTTGGTGGCATGGGCATGAACTTTGGCCTGCACGACGCTTTCAATCTGTCGGACAAGCTCGGGCAGATCTGGCATGAGGGCGCAAGTCATGATCTGCTGGATCTCTACGATCGCCAGCGCCGCACCGTGGCGCAGGAATACCTGCAACGCCAGACCATCGAGAATAAGAAAAACATCGAACAGCGGGACCCGGCTGAACGGGCACAATTTTATGCGGATCTGCGCGCAATTGTGGCCAGCCCCGACAAGTTGCATAGCTATTTGATGCGCGTTGCCATGATCGAAGGAATCCGTCGCGCCAATTCAATCCAGTAATCGCCCTTCAAGTTCGTAGCTGAACGATAGGCCAATCCCTCACCCTGTATCCTCCAACGTGCAAGAGACAAGACATGAAAATCGCAATCCCTGATCTGATCTCCAATTCCTATTTCCCTGCTGTTGCTGCCGTGGAACTTGGCTTCTTCAAGGAAGAGGGCCTCGATATGGAGCTGGAGTTGATCTTCCCGGTCAACAAGACGCTGGAAGTGATGCGCGATGGCGGGATCGATTTTGTTGGCGGTTCCGCGCACAGCGTTCCGTTTGCATGTCCGGAATGGAAGGGCGGCAAGGTCATCGCGGCTCAAGCTCAGAATATGTACTGGTTTTTGATCCTGAAGAAGGAGCTGAACGCCAAGCAGGGCGACATCAACGCGATCAAGGGCCTCAACATCGGCGCGGCTCCGCTTGTGGAATTGGGTCTCAAGCAATTGCTGATCGAGTCCGGCATCGATGTTGTGCGCGATAAGGTCAATATTGGCCCGGTGCCTGGTGCATTTCTTGGCGAGAACAAGAATTTCGGCGTCGCGGCTGCCAAGGCCCTTGGCGCTGGCCTCATTGACGGATTTTGGGCCAATGGCATGGGCGCAGAAGTTGCCGTGCGCTCGGGCTACGGTACGCTTGTGATTGACGCGCGCCGAGGCGATGGACCGCCCAAGGCGAAAAACTACACCATGTCCGCGATCATGACGTCGGATGCGCTGATTGAAAAAAATCCGCAGGCTGTGGCGGCAGTCGTGCGCGCGATCGTCAAAACACAGAAGGCTCTGAAAGCCGATATCAGCCTTGCCACGAAGGTTGGCAAAAAGTGGTTTCCGGAAGCCGAGGCGGCCTTGATCGCCGATGTCGTGGCGCGGGATAT